>CAZBCB010000241.1:0-5313 GCA_964489905.1 uncultured Bacteroidales bacterium | reverse complement strand
TGTTCATCTGGTTAATCCTAAAAATTTAAAAGAGAAAATCCTGGATACAACACCAGAAAAAATTAATGCAGCTGATATTGAATTTGTTCCGTCACAGAGGATTTTATTAATACCAACATTCAGGGACAACCGGGTAATGGCATATCAGCTAAAATAATACCAGCCTGAATCTATATACTATTGAGAAACTGTGGTAAAAAAATTAACAAAGTAAGCTTGTGTTTGTATAATCCCTGAATCGTTAATTGATTTTCTCAATTGACGAAACCGGAATAATTGAATTTATTCTTTTTTCCCTTTTAAATAAAAACCTGATGCTAACGTAATTCAAAATTTTTACCCAGGTAAACCCTCCTCACCTGTTCATCTTCTGCCAGGTCTTTGGCAGTACCTTGTTTCAGAATTTCGCCTTCAAAAAGCAGGTAAGCTCTGTCGGTGATTGAAAGAGTTTCGTGTACATTATGGTCGGTAATCAGAATACCTATGTTTTTATCTTTTAATCTGGCGACAATCGACTGAATATCTTCCACAGCAATAGGGTCAACGCCTGCAAAAGGTTCGTCGAGTAAAATAAATTTAGGCTTTAAGGCTAAGGCACGTGCTATTTCGGTGCGGCGTCGTTCACCGCCCGAAAGTTGTATTCCCAGACTCTTACGCACCTTCTGCAAACCAAACTCATTAATTAATGATTCAACCCTGTATCGTTGTTCTTCTTTGGGCAGGTCAGTCATTTCCAACACAGCTTTGAGATTATCCTCAACGCTGAGCCTACGAAAAACAGATGCTTCCTGTGACAAATAGCCGATGCCTTTTTGCGCCCTGCGATAAACAGGCAACCTTGTAATATCTTCATCATCAAGATATATTTTCCCTTCATTTGGAGCAATCAACCCGACAATCATGTAAAATGAAGTGGTTTTACCTGCACCGTTTGGACCAAGTAATCCGACTATTTCACCTTGTTCAACCTCAATAGATACGTTCTTTACAACAGTTCTTGACCGATATCGCTTGACTAAATTTTCTGTTCTGAGTTTCATGTGAAATAAAAAAATAAAAATAATAATTATCCGGCCATTTTTTCAGTTTCCTGCTTATATATTCTTTTTGAAATTATTATGCTGATCTCATACAAAATAAGCAGAGGAAAAGCAACCAGAAGCTGGCTGAAAACATCAGGAGATGGTGTAATAATTCCTGCTATAATAAGAATTACAATAATGGCATGACGACGATATGTCTTTAAAAAATCCGGCGTAAGTATGCCAATTTTGGTTAGGAAGAAAACCACAACAGGAAGCTCAAATACTACTCCGGATGCCATTCCTATTCCTGTTACCGTGGATACGTATGACATAAGTTTGATATTATTTTGAGCCAGGTCACTTACCCTGTAATTAATAAGAAAATTAATGGTAAGCGGGCAAATAACGAAATAACCAAATGCGACCCCTGTAAAAAAGAGCAGGGAAATGGCCAGAACAGCCCCGCGTGCAATTAGTCGTTCCCGGTGATACAAAGCAGGCCTTATAAAACGCCAGAATTCATAAAAAACATAAGGTGACGCTATAATTAATCCTGTGATAATTGATATTTTAATATGAGTGGTAAACTGACCGGCCATTTCAATACTTTGTAAAACAATAGGTTTGGTATTAAGACAAAGCTTGGGGACATTAATCAGATGACCAAGCTGACAGAATAACCTGTTAGTTATAAAATTGGCGTTGCTTGGTCCAAGGATAATAACATCAAATACAATTCGTTTATAAATAAAGGCAATTATTGCTAAAATAACAATGGCAACCAATGACCTGATAATATGCCAGCGCAACTCTTCGAGGTGCTCAAGAAATGTCATTTCTCCTTTCTGTTTTTCAGCCATTTTATTGTCTTTTTTTATTGCTCCCTGAGCCCAAATATAATTTTAACTTTTTTTAATGTTCTATATTTATGAAAAATTATTAACTTTAATTTACAAATGTATTGATTATTCTAAATAGTTCAGAGCAAATGTTATTTGAGCTCTTCACTATTATTCAAACAAATCAATATATACCATCGTATAATGAGTTTTTAAAATAAACAACCTGGTGTGTTTGTTAGTCACCCTTAAAATAATATGAAAAATTTGCCAGAAATGAATGTTGGGGCTGAAATTTCATTGCATGATGTTTTAAAAAAGTATTTTGGTTTTACAAGTTTCAAAGGTAATCAGGAGCTTATCATCCGCAATGTCATGGCGGGTAAGGATACTTTTGTGCTGATGCCAACCGGCGGAGGTAAATCGCTTTGTTATCAGTTGCCGGCACTTATTCTTGAGGGTACTGCCATAGTTATTTCCCCTCTTATTGCCCTGATGAAGAATCAGGTTGATTCTATGCGCAGTTTTAGTGAAGATGACGGCGTTGCTCATTTTCTTAACTCATCTTTAAACAAGGCAGCAATCACAAAAGTTAAAAATGATATTATTGAAGGCAGGACAAAATTGCTATACATTGCTCCTGAATCGCTTACTAAAGAAGATAATGTGCAATTTCTCAGACAGGTAAAAATATCATTTTATGCCATTGATGAGGCACACTGTATATCAGAATGGGGACACGATTTCAGGCCTGAATACAGGCGAATAAGGCCAATTATCAATGATATCGGACAGGCTCCTATAATGGCTCTGACTGCTACTGCCACACCTAAAGTGCAGCATGATATTCAGAAAAACCTTGGCATGCTCGATGCAAGTGTTTTTAAATCATCATTCCGGAGGCCAAATCTGTATTATGAAGTCAGACCCAAGAAAAATGTTACCAAGGAGATTATCAAATATATTAAAAATAATCCCGGAAAGTCGGGTATTATTTACTGCCTCAGCCGCAAAAAAGTTGAGGAGCTGGCCGAAACTCTTAAAGTTAATGGCATCAAGGCTTTACCATATCATGCAGGTCTCGACTCAGCCACCCGCAGTGCCAATCAGGATAAATTTCTGCTTGAAGAGGTTGATGTTATTGTTGCCACAATTGCTTTTGGTATGGGAATTGACAAACCTGATGTCAGATTTGTAATCCATTATGATATTCCCAAAAGCCTTGAAGGTTATTATCAGGAAACAGGAAGAGCGGGACGTGACGGTGGTGAGGGTAAGTGCATTGCTTTTTATAGCTATAAGGATATACAAAAGCTCGAAAAATTTATGCAGGGTAAGCCAATCGCTGAGCAGGAAATTGGCAAGCAATTACTTCTCGAAACGGTAGCTTATGCCGAATCGTCCGTTTGCAGACCAAAACTTTTGCTGCATTATTTTGGCGAAGAAATGAAAGGTTCATGCGAAAATTGTGATAATTGCCTGCATCCAAAAACAAATTTTGAAGGTCAGGAATATATTATTAAGGTACTTCAAGCTGTAATAGCAGTAAAAGAAAAGTTTAAAGCCGATCATATAGCCAACTTGCTGGCAGGTATTAAAACCAGTGCCATCAAGTCATATAACCATCATATGCTTGATGTCTTCGGATCAGGGAAAGATAAAGATGAAAAATTCTGGAATATGGTTATAAGACAGGCTTTGATTGCCCGTCTTATACAAAAGGATATTGAGAACTATGGTTTGCTGAAAATGGATCCCAAAGGCATGGAATATCTTCAGAATCCATATTCTATTATGCTTTCCGAAGATCATGATTATTCTGATACTGATGAAGAAGAAGAAAGCTTTGCTGGTCCTGAAAGGCCGGGTACGGTTGACGAGGAATTGTTTAATATTCTTAAAAACCTCCGTAAGAAAATTTCAAAACAATTGAACCTGCCGCCATTTGTTATATTCCAGGATCCGTCACTTGAAGATATGGCCATTCAATACCCTATTACCATTGATGAATTGCAGAATATTACAGGTGTGGGTGCCGGAAAGGCAAAAAGATACGGTAAAGAATTTGTTGAACTGATCAAAAGTTATGTGGACGAAAAGGAAATCATCAGGCCGCAGGATATGGTTGTAAAATCGGTGGTTAATAAAAGCGGTCTGAAAGTATATATTATCCAGAGCATCGACAGGAAAATGGACCTGGAAGACATTGCATCTGCAAAAAATATTGATATGGGTGACTTGCTTGACGAAATAGAGGCTATTGTTAATTCAGGAACACGCCTTAACCTTGATTATTATATCGATTATATCCTTGATAAAGAACACCAGCAGGAAATCTTTGATTATTTCCGGGAAGAAGCTGAAAGCGGTTCCATTGAAGAAGCACTGAAAGAACTTGGTGAGGATAATTATACTGAAGAAGAAATCAGGCTTATGCGAATTAAGTTTATTTCTGAAATGGGGAATTAACTTTTAAATCATACTAATTATGAAAAAGTTTACTTTATTATTATCAGGTTTTATTGCTGTAAGTTATGTTTATGCACAGCAACCCATAACTTTAAACTTTGAAACACATTCAATACTGCCCGGAGCCGATAACAACATGGTTCTTTGTCAATATACTGAACCTGGTACCGGCGGCTATGATGTAACATGGGATTTTTCATCACTTAAGGCCAATTCAAAATTTACAGGCTTTGTAAACAATGATAGCAAAACAAAAACAACTGGTTATTTCCAATCAGCCAATACTGTTCTTGAAGAATTCAATAATCGCTTCTACCTTAGGATTAGCAAGGATAGAACTGAACAAATCGGTTATGCGTCGGCTAACAATAGTGTCATCATTACATACGATCAGCCTTTTGTAAAAATGAGGTTCCCCTTTACAATGAATGACCATTACACAGGCAGTTTTTCCGGAACAATGAAAACCGGGCAAAACGAATTTCCGATAAATGGATATTATGAAGTTACAGCCGACGGATATGGTAAGCTTGTTCTCCCAGGTAATGTCACTGCAGATAACGTATTAAGGGTGAAGACAACTAAAACATACGATGTTCAATTAAACGATATTACTCAGCACGTAGAAATTAATACTTATCGCTGGTACGGGCTCTATAACCGTTATCCCTTGCTGGTACTTACTTCTGTTAAAACCTCATCCGGTGCATCAACCTTCACTGAATATCAGGCAGCATATAATAATGCTGTCAATGTAGCTTTACCCCTGTCAGATAAGCAAAATGAAATATCTCAGTTTTCTGTTTATCCCAATCCTTCAAATGATTATGTAACTATTGACTATTCTGTAGCCAGTCGAAAAAAGGCAGTTATTGATTTGTATGATAACACCGGAAGAAAAGTCAAAAATCTTTTAAACAATACATTAGAAGCAGGCAATTATCAACTTGTTTTTAATACAGCTGATGATAAGTTGTCTC
>CAZBCB010000240.1:0-5317 GCA_964489905.1 uncultured Bacteroidales bacterium | reverse complement strand
TGTAATAAATACTCACGTTTTATCAGTAGAAATAAAAGATGTTGATAAATGGGTAACCTACCAGTATGGATTAGGATATTCAGGCAGTGACGGAATAATAGGCTATTATCTTCATCAGAATGAATCGCCTTTAATTGATCCTTATTACAGGATAAGAATATATTATCCAAGTGAACTCAAGGAAATGAATTTCAGGGTTGTTTTAATGAAATCAAATATAAAGTAATCTGGGATTATCAGAAAAGCTTGCTGAAATGTAACCGGAATTACAATTTATCTCAAGAGTGAAACAAAAAATATATAATCGGTGGTTAATTGATCATAAATTAATTAAATATTTTAAAAACAATACTATGAGAAAAATAATCAATTATACTTTAATTGCAATGGCGTTATCATTATCTGTCAATGCACAGATGTTAACGCCACAGGTAATTGCCTCAGCAGGTGGCTCGCATGCAACCGACGCAGTGCAATTAAGCTGGACATTAGGTGAACTTGTTACAGAATCCTTTACGCAAGGATCAACCATGCTGACTCAGGGTTTTCAGCAACCTGAGATAACCGTTGAAACAAACTATTCTGATCCTGAAATTCAGCTTTCTGTCAACGTTTACCCGGTGCCCGCAGCAAGCTATCTTACTGTCGAATTCAATGAAATTTGGCAGGGAATGGTCGTGGATTTATACAATCTACAGGGTATAAAAATTATTTCCACACCGGTGATTGATCAGAAGATAGAAATAAATCTGCATGAATTGCCCTCTGCAGGATACATACTAAAAGTATATACAGCTGAAAATAAAATGATTAAATCATATACCATTATTAAAAACTAAATAATTACAGCTATGAAAAAATTAATCTTAGCTTTATTGACAAATGTATTTGTGATTCTGTCTTTTGCACAACCCGGTTTTTTTAATTATCAGGCAGCTGTTCGCAATGCTGAAGGCAAAATACTTGCCAACAAAAATGTAAGTTTTAAAATTGAAATTGTCCGCGGGACCCCTGATGGAACAGTAGTCTATTCCGAAACCCACGAAGCAACCACTAATGAAGTCGGCCTTGTAACCCTGAAGATATTCGGTGGTTCGCAAACAGGCATGTTGGATCCCTATGGCATTGACTGGACTGCTGATAATTATTTCATAAAAGTGTACCTTGATGTCAATGGCGGAACCGATTATACTGAAATGGGCAGTTCACAACTGCTTACCGTGCCTTATGCAATGCATGCATATACAGTAGAAAAAAACAATCTTCCTGATACATACAGCAAACTGGTTGTTACTGACTCATTAAGGATAGGACCCAATGGTATAAAAATTGGTAAAATATATCAGATAATAGGCACAACCGATGCAACAAATAATTATGTCTCCGTCAGTCTTCCTGAATCAAACGTTAAAGTATTAAACATTGAAATAAGTACTTTCAACATGATGATAACAAATCGCTATGGTTTAGGTTACACCGGCACAGGAGGTACAATTAGTTATAAAATAACCCAATCGATATTGAGTACCCCCTCTCTTACAATCTATTACCCTGATGAATTAAAGAACAATGCATTTTCTGTTGTTTTAATGACTGTTCATTATTAACCTTAATATAATCCCAGATGCGTCGATTGATTTTTCTCAACTGACGAATCCCGGATAATTGTATCTTCAGATTAACCCTAAATATCCTTTGTAAAACCGCCTTTTTACGGCGGTTTTTTTTTGGTATTCTTTTTGTATTATTTATTCAGGTTTTGAATATTTTAATTTAACTTTAAAAAAACAAAAAGATGAAACCGAAAGCATTTACCATATCATTGATCATATTCAGCCTTTGTTTGATGGCTAAGGCTTCATACTGGCCTAAAGAAATCAGGACTGCTCAGGGTATTATTACACTCTATCAGCCACAGGCTGAAAAGCTTCAGGGGAATAATCTCACTGCACGTGCTGCAGTATCAGTAAAACAAAAGAAAGGTACCGAACCTGTATTTGGTGCTTTCTGGTTTGATGCCCGTGTTTTTACTGATCGTGAAGAAAGAATGGTCACTCTTCAGTCAATTAATATAAAAAAGCTGAAATTTCCTGATGATGTTGAACAGGAAAAGATCAGGGAAATAAAATCTATTCTTGAAACAGAGATACCACAGCTCAGTCTTGAATTTCCGCTTGATGAACTGCTGACAAGTATTGAAGAAGCAGATGAAGCAAAAGGAATTCAAGAAGAATTCAATAACGAACCACCGGAAATTATTATAAAAAACAAACCAGCTGTTTTAATTACCATTGATGGTGAACCAAAAATTGAGGATATCGAAAATTCTGATATGCAGCAGGTAGTTAATACCCCCTATTTCATAATATACAATCCGCGAACCCGGGAATACTGGTTATATGGCGATGGTATGTGGTTTGTCACATCTGATGTCATCAGAGGACGTTGGACTTATATTAATAATCCGCCGGCAAAAATAGCAGAACTGATAGATGATCAGGAGGATGAATCAGCTTATGGTAAACCATCAGTTATCCCCGAGATTGTTGTCCGCACCACCCCGGCCGAGCTTATTGTTTTTGATGGAGATCCTCAGTTAACACCGGTGAAAGGGACAGGATTATTATATGTAAAAAACACCGAAAGCGATGTATTTCTTGATATAAACAGCAAAAGGTATTTTGTACTTTTCTCGGGTCGCTGGTATACATCATCAGAACTTCAGGGGCCATGGAAATATATTGCCTCTGACAGGTTGCCTGAGGATTTTTCAAGAATTCCCGAAGGTAGTGAAAAAGATAAAGTGTTGGCAAGTGTTGCCGGAACGGATGCAGCCAACGAGGCCAAACTCGATGCTATTATTCCGCAAACAGCTGTAGTAAAAAGAAACGAGGCAACTGTTGAAGTCAGCTATGACGGTAATCCAAAATTTATTAATATTCCCGGCACTCATGTTGCTTACGCTGAAAACTCACCCAATACTGTTCTGCTAATAAATAACCGTTATTATGTTTGTGAAAACGGTGTTTGGTTCGAATCGGGCAGACCCCTCGGACCATGGGAAGTATGTGTACATGTGCCTGGTGAAGTCCGGGAAATTCCTCCCAGTGCTCCGGTTTATCACGTGAAATATGTTTATGTTTATGACTATACACCTGAAGTAGTATATGTAGGATATACTCCGGCTTATACCGGATGTTATATATACGGCCCGACCGTTGTGTACGGAACAGGTTATCATTATCATGCATGGTACGGAAGGCATTATTACCCCAGGCCATGGACTTATGGTTATCACATGCATTATAATCCATACACCGGCTGGAGCATAGGATTTTCTATGTCGGTATGGAGACCCTACCGCTGGTTCACTTATTATCACAGTCACCCGCGATATCATTATCATTACTATGGAGGTTACTGGGGACCTCCGGTTTACCGCCCCCCATATCATTATCACTATCATCACTATTACGGACACCGGCCTAATCCTTACCATGCACCTGTTGTAAGCCAGCGAGCAGCTCCAACCCGTAATATTTATTACGGACACCGCACAGGTGTTGAACCTACAAGACGAACACCTTCATCTTACAATTCATCAAGGCAAAATGTTGGTTCAAACCGCACCACAAGCAATGCCGTCAGTACATCACCATCAGGCCGGCAGACAACAAGGCCGTCAACCTCTACCCGACCTGTTACTAAAAGTACTAATACGCAACCTGCAACAAATCCTGCATCAACAAGACCTTCTACACGCCCATCAACATCTTCAAGGCCACAATCAACTCAGACACAATCAGATACCAGACGCCCTTCGACTGCCACCACAAGAACACAATCTGCAAATAACATTTATACAGATAAAAACGGAAATGTTTACAGAAGAACCGGAGAAGAATGGCAAAAGCGTGAAAATAACACATGGAAACCTGAACAGCATCAGCCTTCAACAACCGCCCCCACAAACCGGACAACAACAAGACCATCAGGTACAGCAACTTCAAGGCCTGACTTGGAAAGGCAAAGCTATAATCGTGAAAGAGGTATACAACGAAGTACGAATGCCCAGACTGTGAAACCTGCCAGCTCAACACGAAATCCTTCGCAAAGCCGGACCAAATCAACCAATAATTCTTCTTCGCAAAACAAGCCACAAACACGTACATCAACATCAGATGCCGGACGAAGGTAATAATATTACCTTATTAGAGTCATTTAGCAGTAACCAATTGTATAAGGTTCAGGAATCTGTTTACAGTAAACAATAAATGATAATCCCAGGTACAATGAATTATAAAATTCATCGTACCTGGGATAATTTATATGTAATAACAGCTATTCAGTATTGGATAATCAGTAATCGGAGTTCCGGCAGTCATTCTAATATTCAACTACCAGACTGTCAACAGATGCCCTGATTCTGCCTACCCAAATTCTTCCGTCAGATTGGTTTAAATCAAGCCCCGATTCATTATTCTGAAGTCCGCAAAAACTGAAATCAGCCCGGTAGGTTCCGGCAGGTATTTCATTATAGTCTGATGAACTGAATGTAAATGTTACTTCAGCATTACCTTTTAATAAGGTTAAATCATTCATGGTTAAAATGTACCAATTGGCATCTGAATCGGTCCATTTTAAGAAGTAATTTACCTTAGAGTTAAGGTCATGGAATGATATTCCGCCGGTGTATTTTACAAATTTCTGATCACCGGTTTTTCGTGGGTCGGGAATATAATAAGCTCTGTTATCATGATTTTTTACCTTAATCCTGCAAACAACTTCCGTAGAGCCATTAAAAGGCCTAACACCAATACTATCAATACAACAACTCAGGCCATTGCGTAACAGCCCTTTTTCAGCCAAATTATAAATAATCCTGGGATCATTGCGCAGATCATCCTCTTTTGAATAACAGCCTATTTCAATAATACTATTTCCGTATGGGGAGCAATCGGTTATAAAAATAGGCTTAAACGGCATGCTGGATAAAACGCATAAATGTGTAACCCCTTGATAAACCGTATCATTACCCACCATTGCACAAAAATCAGGCATAGACTCACTTATAGTAAAATCATGCTTTAAAAATAGCAGATAAGTGGAACTGTCATAAAACATGATATCTTTTTCAGTGATTTCAGTACCATCAGAAAATTTCAAACTAAAATTAGAATTCTTATTATTAATTTCTGATTCACAGGATACAATCACTAAAACAATGATAGAGATAATCAATACATTAAATGGTTTTTTCATAATTAAGCCTTTAAATATTATAATAGATGCAATGCCTAATAAAAAGGTTGCGTTT
>CAZBCB010000239.1:0-5324 GCA_964489905.1 uncultured Bacteroidales bacterium | reverse complement strand
GAAAGCAAAACAGTATTATGCGTGCAAAATGGAACATTCATTAACTGTCAATGATTTGCAATCTTTTAGGGTTTTGATTTTATTTTTTTATTTTTGTTAGTCATAAAAAATTTTGTTTTTTAAATGAGAAAGAAGATTATAAATATCTTTAAATATGTTTTTTTCCTGGCTATTGGTGTTTTTCTCTTCTGGTGGCTGTATAAAGATGAACCATTTGATGAATACATACAGGCTTTTAAAAAGCTGAATTATTTATGGATTGTAGCCTCAATTATTTTTGGAATACTTTCACAGGTTTCAAGGGCAATAAGATGGAATATGCTTATAAGACCATTAGGATATAAGCCGAAGTTTTATAATTCTTTTCTTTCGGTATATGTTCTTTACCTTGTCAACCTGATATTACCCAGGGCCGGCGAAGTCTTCCGGTGTACAGTAATGAGCCGTTATGAAAAAATACCTTTTGCAAAACTTGTAGGAACTGTATTTATTGAACGGATGGCAGATTTATTAATGCTAATAATACTGGCAGTCTTAATTATATTATCACAACTTGGCGTATTTATAAGATTTTTCAGCACTCATCCTGAAATGCAGGAAAAATTGTTTTCAATATTTTCTTTACGTAATGTGCTCATTGTAATTGGCTTTATAGTATTTCTTTATCTGGCTTTTGTAATATTCAGGCGTTATTTCAGACACAAAAAAAACGAAAATTCATCTTTCGTTACCAGGCTTAAGACCATTAAATATAACTTTGTTGAAGGCATAAAATCAATAAATATGCTGGAGAATAAATGGTATTTTTTAGGACATACAGCTTTCATTTACTTAATGTGGCTGTTTATGTTGTATGTTGTTTTTCTTGCCTATCAACCCACATCGCACCTGTCAATACAGACCGGAATGATTACTTTTCTGATGGGTGGACTTGCTATGCTGGCTCCTGTGCAAGGTGGTATTGGAGCATGGCATTTTATGGTTATCGAAACGCTCATTATTTATGGTATTCCTCAACCATCAGGTAAAATATTTGCTTTGATTGCTCATGCTCTCACTAACCTGATTTATTTGGTATTTGGCTCATTAGCATTAATACTATTGCCAATTCTAAATATAAAAAAGGATAAATAGCCTAATCCTTTATTTCAAAGAATTATTCTGACCAGCAAATAGGAGCCTTGATTTACAATAATATCACTAAAAAAATAAATCTGCATTAAACTATTTGACAACCATAGCCATTAAGAAACACTATTTACCTGCCGCAATAATCAATGCTGTATTTTAAAGCCATTTTATTACCCAGCCTGATTGCTTTCTGAAAATCAGAACAGGCCTCATCTTTATTGCCCGTTTCGTATTTTGCCAGACCCATATAAAGATATGTTTCACCGTCGTCAGGTTTGAGGTCAAGCGACATCGCCAGGTCATTTATGGCATAATTAAAGGTTTTCGTCTGAAGATAAGTTTTACCACGTGCTTTATAATATTCAGGGTTAGACGGGTCATTCTTAAGGTTTTTGTTAAAATATTTCAGTGCGTTTAAATAATCAGCATTCTGATAATAATACTCCCCGCATGAAAAGATTGCCTGCTGGTCATCGTTAAAAAATTCGAGGTAATATGCTGCATCTTTTATAGCTGATGAATAATCAGAAAGTCCTGCAAAAGCTTGTGCCCTGTTGATATAGTATTCAAAATTTTCAGGTGATATTTTCAGTCCTTTTGTAAAATCATCAACTGCATTTTTATATTTTTCGGCTTTTAAATAAGCCATACCACGATTGAAATAAAACGCCGGAACATTTTTGTTAAGTGATATTGCTGTGGAATAATCGGCAATTGCAGAAGCATAATTTTCCTTCATGGCATATATTCTTGCACGCAAAGCATAATAACCCGGTTCTTTCTGATAACCTGAAAAATTATTATTTACATATTCCAAGGCACTTTCAAGTTTACCTTTACCCAGATAATATTCTGCTTCTTCAGTAATTTTATCAAAATTGTCATACCATTCCTTTTGCCAAAGGTCATGCCACTCATCAGTATATTTCAATTGTTCAAATGCAGGATCTTTTTTAATAACTGATGACGGATTTCTGTATTCCGATTCCAGATGCCTTGTCAGATATAATATAGCATTTTTAAAATCACCTGTTTGTGCGTAAACCCTTGCAAGGCCGTAATCAGCAATTTCAGCTTTTAAGCTGTTGGCTTCGGAGTAATCACTGATAGCCTCATTGTACTGACCCAGATTATAAAATGCTTCAGCCCGCTTAAGAAAATATTTTTCATCTGTGTTATTAAGCCTGATGGCCTCACCAAGCAGATAAACAGATTCGGTGTATTGTTTTTGCATCAAGGCTGCCACGCCTTTCAGAAAAAAATGGCTATGGTTCTGGGCTGTTGTCAGCAGGCCAAATCCTGATAAAGCTATTACAGTTAATATTTTTCTCACTCTGTTATTCATGGTATATGGTTGTGCCTTCTCCTGTATATACATGGATAAAACCGGTTAATGTCCGGATGGTTGTACCAATGATGCGTGGTTCATGGACATCACATATATAATAATATACCCCGGGGGGTACCGGTTGTTTCGTACTCCGGTATTTACCGTCCCAGTTAATATCAGGGTCATTGGTTTCATAAACAAGGGTACCGAAACGGTTATATATTTTCATATCAACATACTTAATGGCATTATTCAGATTATGGGCTTTATAAATATCATTAACGTTATCACCGTTTGGGGAAAAAACATTGGGTAGTTCATAGAGGACGCACTCGTCAACACAGATTCTTAATGACTGAGTGCTTTCGTTTTCAAACGAATCAACAGCAGTAACTGCATAACAGCCGGAAAGCTGGACTCCCTCAGTAAAACGGTGGATAAAAGTAGTGTCATTTGCTGAGAAAGTACTGGTAAGTGAATCGAGAGGTCCGTCAAAACTCTTTCCGTAATATATATTATAACGAATAACATCATCGGCACATGAATTATTTGGGTTTGTCCATGTAAGTATATTGATAAAACTGTCACATAACGACACTACATTCAGGTCGGGAGGACATGGGGCTTCGCGATCGACAGGCACAGCACAGGCCTGATGAGAAAGATTTGAATTGTTGTGAATTATGTTTTCAACCGGCCGCCAGCCATTACTTTTAACAATATAACAATATTCGGTTCCATTTTGCAGCCCGTTATCGGTATATGTTTTTTCAGTGGTTACCCCGATGGAATCAAAAACGCCCGTACTTTTATTCTGTCTGTATATAACATAGTTGGTATTAATCCAGGGTACTTTTTTTCTTATATTGATAACAAGCCTGTTATCCATTGATTGAATATCAAGATAAATTGAAGAAGCAATTTCATTATAGCCGGGTTTCATTTCAAAACGGTTGCCGGGTGTATTGTTAAACATTTTAACGGTATAATAATAAGGAAATTGCATTGTATTTAAGGGTGTATCAAAATAAACCGTATCATTTAAATCAGCTGTAATTATTGAATCAATCAAAACAAAGCTGCCATCAATACCTGAGGATGATCTGCAAATCTGAAATACATAAGGGCCTGGTGCATCAGCCACGTTAAATCCTGAAGGTTGTGCCCATGAAACAAATATTTCACCATTTGCCTGATCTCTTTTGGTTACGCTCACATTCAGCAAGGCGGGGAATCCGGGGATCAGTGATGAACATGTTTCATCTGATGCAATACTTTCAGCACCATCCTTGTATAAGGCCGTAACCCTGTAACAATAATTTATTCCCTGAGATAGTCCTTCATCATTATTGTTATCAATATAACTTGTTGTGGTTCCGTTTACTTCGGCTATTTTAACAAATCCGGTATATGCCGGCACACCGTTTTCGCAACTGTCGGGTATAAAACCCGATTGGCCCTCACGTCGGTAAATAGCATAACCGGTAATTGCACCACATCCGCTTGACTGCCAGCTAAGCCTGATTTCCGAGCTGGTTGGTGATGCTGTCAGGTTAACCGGCGGAGGAGCCAGCACAGTGATATAAAAATTATCAATATCAACAAGGTCAATATCATTTGTAATATCTTCGCTTTTAACCGTAACCTGATAAGGTAGCCGGCGGATGTGACTGCAATCAGTCCGCCATTTAAACAAGGAAGTCCGGTATCCCCTGCCGGCTGCTATGGTGGTGTATGTTGCTTTATTTCCCTGAACAACAAAAGGTCCTCCGGTTAATTTATGAACAATGGAATCATAATCTTTGTCAGTTGAAGTAAACTGAAATTCAACAGAGTCTCCGGCAATAATACAAAAATCAGGCAATGGTTGATTTTCGGGAGGATTATTATCAGTGCGGTATACGTCAATCTGCATATCCCTCACAATATTGCCGATTTTAATACCATTACGGTATTCCATAATATCCAAGGCAACATTATATTTACCGGTATCAATAGGTGTATTCCATATAAGATCTCCGCTAACAGGATCAACATAAAACGTATCGCTGTGAGCCGGCAATGTATAGCCTGAAATAGGTTTTCCGTCCTGTCCTGTACAAACAGTTAATCTGTATGCAAGGCTATCACCGTCGGGATCATAAGCAGCAGGATTGTGTATAAACAAATGCCCTAATGCTGCTTTATCAATAGGAAAATTAAGTAACTGAGGTGTACTGTTTGTTCCAACCGCAGGCGATATCAACAGGGTTGTTTTTATTGAAAAAATAACATTAACTGAATTAGGAATATTGCGCACACCGTAATTACGATTAGGATCCTGCACCAGAATTTCATATATTCCCGGTCCGGGGAAAGTATGCCGCGTAATATATCGGTTGTAATAATAATCATTCGGAAGTATAACATGCCCACCTACAAGCTCAGCCACAGAAGTAGTATTGTCTCCCCATTCAATTGTAAGTGATGATCTGTTTGCCAGGCTGTACCTGTATGTAAAAGTGGTTATGGTTATTTCATAAGTGTATGCACTTATCTGCCTGTATGTGATTTCACCGGCACGGTTATGCGTTGCGAATACAGAAATGGTTGAAACAAATAGTATTACAATATTGACAATACTTTTCTTCATAATATGCAAAATTAGTAATTCTTCCAGTCTCATCACCTATTCTGTTCTTTAAATCTTCCTGTCCACAATAATATTCCTTACCTGATAATCGCAACTATAACCCTTTTCAAAGTCTCCCCATTTGATTATCAATAGATTGGTCTGATCAAAATACAAATCGAGTAATAATATATTTGAAATAAATATTTTCTCAGGATTGATAAATGTTATTTTTCCGTTAAAATGAAGACA
>CAZBCB010000238.1:0-5332 GCA_964489905.1 uncultured Bacteroidales bacterium | reverse complement strand
TTCAGAAATACACTTTTTAATGAAATGAATAAAAACAAATATTCAATAAGGCAATACCTGTATGGAATAATTCTTGCAGGTTTAATAATTACAGGCTTTACTGGTTGTCAACGGTTCAGATCAGAAAAATCTGCCATTGATCTTGTAAAATATGTAAATCCGTTGCAGGGAACTTTGTCAGACTATAACCTTTCTCATGGCAATACTTATCCTGCTATATCCATGCCTTTCGGTATGAACTGCTGGACACCACAAACCGGTAAAATGCACAGCGGATGGCTGTATTCATACAACGATAATAAAATAAGAGGATTTAGGCAAACTCATCAACCATCTCCCTGGATGAATGATTACGGGTGTTTTTCTGTAATGCCATTTGCCGGAAAAGTTGTCAGAGATGAGGAGGAAAGAGCATCTTCATTTTCGCATGAGCGTGAAACTGCTTTTCCTCATTATTATAAAGTATGGCTCGACGACTTTAATATACTTGCTGAGATGACTCCGACCGAAAGGTCTGTGTTTTTCAGATTCACTTTTCCGCAGTCTGACACGGCAGGAATAGTAATTGATGCCTTTGACGGCGGATCTTATATTAAGATAATCCCGGAAAAACGAAAAATCGTAGGCTACACAACTTATAATCATGGTGGTGTGCCTGAGAACTTTGCCAATTATTTTGTTATAGAACTTGATAAGGATTTTAATTTAATTTCAATGACTGATAATGATTCGTTGCTTGATACGAAATCTGTAATGAAAAAAGAATTATACGGCAGACACATTGTAGCTGTTATAGGTTTTAAAACCAGAAAAAGCGAAATAGTGCACCTTAAAGCATCATCTTCATTTATAAGCCTGTTGCAAGCCGAATATAACCTGAATCATGAAATTGATAAAAAAAATTTCGAGGAAATCAAGTCCTCTGGTTTTGAGAGATGGAATAACGAACTGAACAGAATCAGAGTTGAAGGGAATAATGAGCAGCAAAAAGCTACATTTTATTCCTGCCTTTACCGGATGCTTTTGTTTCCTCGCATGTTTTATGAACTTAATACTGAAAATAAACCCATTTACTATAGTCCGTATGATGGTAAAATACATCAGGGATATATGATGACTGATAATGGTTTCTGGGATACTTTCAGAGCCATGCATCCGTTTTTTACTATTATGTATCCTGATATTACAGAAAAACAGCTTCAATCAATTATCAATGCAATTGACGAAGGCGGATGGATGCCTCAATGGTCAAGTCCGGGGTACAGGAATGTTATGGAAGGCCACCATTCCTGCTCGATTATTGCCGATGCATGGTTAAAGGGTATCAGAAATTTTAATATCGGAAAGGCTTACTCCGCAATGATAAGGGAACGTAATGAAAGGGCACCTGTCAAGGCACTGGGGCGCGATGGCTTCAGAGATTTCAATGAACGGGGCTATTTGCCCTTTCCTGATTACTCCGGAGCAGTTTCAAAAACACTGGATTATGCTTATGACGACTTTTGTATTATGCAACTTGCAACTTCTTTAAGCAAAACAGATGATGCAGCACTTCTTCGTAATTATGCTATGAATTACAGGAACCTGTTTGATACTATTACCGGATTTATGAGGGGTAAAACACGCGAAGGAAAATGGGTTGAACCCTTTAATCCTTATGAATGGGGTGGCCCCTATACTGAGGGCAATGCATGGCATTACACATGGTCGGTATTTCATGATATACAGGGGCTTATAGATCTGATGGGAGGGAAGGAAAATTTCATAACCAAACTTGATGCTCTTTTTAATGCTTCTGACTCGGTTAACCCCGGCTCATACAAAACCATCATCCATGAAATGACTGAGATGGTTCAGACAGGTATGGGACAGTATGCTCATTGTAATCAACCGATGCAACATGTTGCATACTTATATAATTATGCAGGGAAACCCTGGAAAACCCAATATCTTGTCAGATTTATCATGGATAGCCTTTATTCAGCTTTACCTGACGGATTCTGCGGATATGAAGACAACGGCCAGACTTCGGCATGGTACGTCTTCAGCGCTATGGGCTTTTACCCGGTAACACCTGGTAACCCGTCCTATGTAATAGGAAGCCCGCTTTTTAACACCATTGCCCTGAAATTACCCGGAGGTAATAAATTTGTCATTAAAGCACAGAACAATGCCCCTGGTAATCATTATATTCAGCAGGTAAAACTGAATTATAAAGACTGGAACAAATCATGGATTCCACATGATGTTTTTTTGAAGGATGGGAATCTGGAATTTTACATGGGAAACATGCCTGATAAGAACTGGGGGTCTCTACCTGAATCGGTTCCTTATTCACTAACTACAGAATAAATCTTACGAGCTTTTCATTCATGATTAAAATTAAGCCCTATGCGGAAAAAAAAATATGTTGACCTGAGTCATAACATTGAACACGGGATGGTTACATATAAAGGCATACCTGCCCCTGTCATCAGAGACTTTCTGACGCGTGAAGAATCCAAAAGAATGTATGATGAAGATACCGAATTTCATATCGGACTAATCGAAATTGCATCAAATACCGGCACCTATATTAATGTTCCTTTTCACAGATATGCACAGGGGGCTGATCTTTCAGAAATTTCACTCGATGCCCTCACCGGTATTGAAGGTATCTGCATCAATGCTATGTCAGAAAACCCGTCAGTAATTGATGAAAGCTATTTTACCCACCCTGATTTCAAAGATAAAGCCGTTTTAATATATACCGGATGGGATGTTTACTGGCGATCTGAAAAATATTACCAGAATCATCCCTATCTTACTGCACCTGTAGCACGTTTCCTGATTGAAAGTAAAGTAAAGCTTGTTGGTATAGATACCTGCAATATTGATGATACAAACGGCAGAATAAGACCTGTTCAGTCAGCACTTTTAAAAGCAGGAATACCCATTGTGGAAAACCTTTGTAATTTATCAGCCTTGCCAACGACAGGTTTCAGATTTAGCTGTATTCCTCCGAAAATTATCGGGTTGGGTTCATTCCCTGTGAGAGCATTTGCCGAAATCAGGCAATAATGATGATTTTTACCCTTTATTAATCCCAAATTCGTCAATTGAAAAAATCAATTGTCGGGAAAGTCAATAGAAACAATATGTTTACATGTACAATGTGTTTCTATTAACTAATATCAGATAATTTGAAACACTTATAAATTCAGTTTTTCCAGATCGGGGTTAAACCCAGTTATTTGCTTCGCTCTTAATGGCAAATCCGGGTTAAAAGTATCTGTAACTATTGATATAGGTCAATTTATTGTTTACAGGAAGTCATTTGTTTTATGGTTTAAAATCATTTGTTAACTATTTGTAAATCACTTATATATTATTAACATTGACCTTATTGTTTCGTATCCTATAATAAAAGAAAGAAACTTAAAAAAATAAGGATATGAAAACAATAATCTTGCTGACGGTTCAAATGCTTGCCCTTGCGGGTGTTGCTTTTTCCCAGCAAGGTAACAGGCGGTTCGGGGTAGAAGTAAATCAGTTTCTTCTTCAAAGCGGATTCGGAACAAGTACAGAACTTCAAATCTTTGTATCAGATGCCATGGGCCGAAGGCTTTCAATAGGCACCTATTTTGATAGTAAACTGAATAATATTGGCGGCATATCCGTGAGTTTTTTTAAGATGCTTGGTAAAAATGATAGATACTACACCAGATATGTTAATCCTTATATTTTCTACAATTTCATCTTTCATAAAACTATCGTTGATCAACCGGTAATTTCAAACGAATACTACATTGCCACCGGTAAATATAAATCAATGGAGCATCACGCTGGCTTTGGAATCAGGTTAAATGTCAATAAAAATATTTATTTTAAAGGTGAAGCAGGTTACGGTATTTACCTGGGGTCAATAATGAAGCCTTCATCACCCCATCCGGTTTTAAAAGAAAGTCAGGGAACCAATGGTACCGGTGCTTTTCTGGAAATCGGAACAGGGATATTGTTCTGAAATCAGTGAGGTTAACTCAGATATTTTTTTACTGTTTTTATGATCTGTTGAATAGTAAATGGTTTTGGTATAAATTCACTTGCTCCTAATTCCCGGGTATGCTTAACAGAATCAGAATTATCATAGGCTGAAACCACTATTACCGGCACGTCAGAAATATTCAATTCGTTTTTCATTTTAAGAAAATCATAACCGCTGATTTCAGGCATAAATAAATCAAGCAAAATAAGATCAGGTTTTGTAGAGGTTATAATTTTCCGGGCTTCACTTACACTGGGTGCAATGAGTGTGTTAAACCCTTCTTCTTTTAGTGCCCATTCAAGCAATATCAAGGATGTATTTGAATCATCAATAATAAGTATGGTCTTCTTATTCATAAATATCCTTGCAATAGGAATATTAAAAGTAATAAAAAAATGGAAAATATCTGCTGAAAGTTGAGAAATTTTGTAAAATTCAATTCTTACTTTATCTAATTATTTATTAGTTTTTATATCTTTATAATATAATTGTTTTCTCCTTAGCCGTAATGATATGGAACAACACGAATGCCTGATACCTGCATTTGAATTGCTCAGCGAAGATCAAAGGGAAGTTCTTGTTAAGAATTGTTTTCCTGTTAAGCACAAGCATGGTGAAATTATCTTTATGCAGGACAGGCCTGTTACTCATCTGATGTTTATAAAAAGCGGATTACTCAAATTATATAAACAAGTTGATGAAAACAATGAAATAATTATTGAAATAATTTCAGAAAATAATTTTATTGGTCTGGCATCGGTTTTTTATCAGGAGACTTATCCCTACAGTGCTTCTTCAATTCAGGGCGGTGAGCTTATTTATATCAATTCAAAAATTTTCAAAGAGGTCATTGCTCAGAACGGAGCATTTGCTGCAAGAATCCTTGAATTATTAGCATCACGTGCTATATATTTGATAAACAGGATGATAAGCCTTACGAAAAAACAGGTTCCCGGTCGCCTGGCTGAAATGTTGTTGAATTTTTCAAAAAATATTTATAAAAGCAATACAATCACACTGCCCCTTTCAAGGCAGGAAATTGCCGATCTCGTTCAGTCAACCAAGGAAACCGTTAGCCGTACATTAACAGAATTTAAGAATGATCGTATTATTGATCTTGACGACCGAGATATTACTCTTAAAAGTATTGATTTACTCGAAATTTTGAACAAAATCGGGTAATATTCCTGAGCGGTATTTTAAATAGCAAAATTCAGAATTAGCATGTTAGTCCACTAATTTGGCGTGACTATTCCGGCAAAATTTGTCTAATGCGAATATAAAGCGATAAATAGAAATTATAACCGG
>CAZBCB010000237.1:0-5338 GCA_964489905.1 uncultured Bacteroidales bacterium | reverse complement strand
ATCTGGGGTTACAACAACACTTACCCCATTGCCGAAGTAAAGAATGCTAAATACACTGATGTTTTTTACACCAGTTTTGAAGAATCACCGATGCTTGGTGTGGTTGATGTTAACAGTAAAACAGGACGGAGAATTCATACTACAATATTTGGTAAAACAGTTAGTGGCCTTACAAATGGAACATACAGGCTGGAATACTGGAGACGCAGCGGGTCAACATGGACATTACAATCTTCCACAGTGAGTGTTACTAATGGCCAGTATACTATCAATATTGCATCAACAACCACCAATCCTATTGACGAAGTGAGATTTTACCCCTCAAACGCTATGATGACAACATACACTTACGACCCGCTGATTGGTATGACATCAGCCACAGACGAAAACGGCAAAACAACCTATTACGAATATGACAGCTTCGGAAGACTGCAATATATCAGAAACCAGGACAGGGAAATTATTCAGGAGTATAAGTACCATTACAAAGAATAAAGGTAAATATTGACCTGATGGATAATCAATCAGAAAAAAATTATAAAAGCTGTGTATAGATTTATTAATTCTAATGAATTATAAAATTTAAAATATTAAAGATGTAAAAGTTGTCTTAAAACAATAAATTTTTATCAGATGCCCGCTGTGCAAATTCTGTGCTATTTTGTGTTCCCAATTTTAAAATTTAACCACGGAAAAGACATAGATACACAAAGGTTTTAAGGCAGCCCGGAAAATTTTAAATAACATTTCTCAGAGAATTAATAAAGAACAAAAAATGATTAAATAAAGAAATGAGAATATGCAATTAATAAAACATTCAATACCCCAAAGCACATAGATCGTTGCCCGCCGCTATATTTTTAACAAATTTTTATATAAAACAAAATGAAATATCCGATAAAACTAACGCATTTAATAACCGGAATAATGCTGATAACAAATGTTGGCCCGATTGGCGCACAGACTATTATTAAGCCCGGTAATGCAAGCGGCACATGGACAAAAAAAGCATCGCCATACATTATTAAAGGCGATATTAACATACCTGCCGGTAAAACATTAACCATACAGCCCGGTGTGGTTGTGCAGTTTGATGGTCTTTATACACTTAACGTACAGGGCAGTCTTATTGCAGTGGGTAAAGAAAATGACAGTATTATTTTTACCGTTACCGATACGTCAGGCATTCTAAATAAAACCCGTTACGGCTGGAACGGTATACGCTTTGACTGCCGGCCGGTAAAGTGGGACACCATGATTTTCCGCATGTCCGAAGATGAAGAGATAAGAAAAATCCTTACCCGGCGGATAAACGAAGGAAGCCTGGATACTACCACGCGGATACGCCTTTCGCTTATCATACCTGATGAGGTGAATGACGAACAATTACCCGATAGCCTTTTCCGGATGAAACAAGCGTCGCAACTGGCATACTGCCGTTTTGAATATGCCACATCAGCCGGGAAACCTCAGCCTTATGTTTTTGGCGGAGCAGTATATATCTACCGTTATTCAAACCTGATTATTAAAAACTGCACCTTTGAAAACAACTTTGCTTATGCCGGAGGTGCTATTTACTGTAAAGAAGCAGCGCCGGTTATCATCAGCAACCGCATAACAAAATGCAGTGCGCAGAGCAGCGGAGGCGCCATGGTATTCGTCCATTCGGGGCCTGTACTGATGAATAATTATATTGCCGATAATACATCAGGCTATAACGGAGGAGGCATATTGTTTTACGAGTCTTCACCCTATGTGGTTAATAACAAAATGATACGTAACCATGCCGAAAACAGCGGAGGAGGTATGTATTGCGAAAAGCGTTTCGAAACCTATCTGACAACTAAAAAATACACAACGGCAGCAAACATAAAATTTACACGTGATAATACTTTTGAAAAGACCAGCTTAAAAGATGTTTCCTTAAATAATGCTTACAGTTATAACGGTCGTTTCCAGAACAATATCATCTGTGACAACCGGGCTGCACGAGGTGGAGGCATAGGACTATGCACCGTAAACCCTGAACTGACCAATAACACCATAAGCAACAATATAGCCGATGATGCCGGTGGAGGGATGTTCTGCCTTTTTGCAGCCCCGCAGGTAAACAATACCATTGTTTACGGCAACACCAGCCATCAGGTATTCCTTGCAGGCGAAAGCGCACCTGTATTCCGTAATTGCGACATAGAAAACAACCTTTCAGGTATAAAAAAAGATACAACCTGCAAGGTGGCATTTGAGCACACAGGAATCATCAGTGCTTGGCCTCAGTTTACCAACCCTGCCGGCCATGATTATTCACTTACAGAAGGATCACCATGCATTGATGCAGGCCTTACAGACACCGTGTCATTAAAACTGCCCCTGAGTGATTTCACAGGTAAAAGCCGCATAATAAACCAACGTATTGACATAGGCGCTATTGAATATTCTTACGGCAAAACCATTTTTAGTATCACCGAAGAGAATCTAAATGATAAAGATTTAACAAAAGATAGCGGCCTGGATGAAGAAATGCTTACCATGGTATTTCCCAATCCTACCAGTGGCAGTTTTTCACTGGTAATCCGCAATAATAGATACCAGGTAATAACCGTAAAAATTTATTCGCCATCAGGAAAAATGGTTTACGTGAATGACTTTACCACCGGCAGATGGTTTGAGCATAAGTTTGACCTTTCGGCATTTCCGGCAGGTATTTATCTGCTGATGGTACATTCAGGCAATGATGTGTTGTATAACGGAGAGCTTATTTTTGAATAATATAATAAACAAAAACCCCTGGCAGGGCTTGTGTCATGTCAGAAATAAAAAAATAAACCTGTTACACCCATGAAAACTTTTAAACAACTGCTTTTCATTCAGGCAATAATACTCACGACTGCTGGTTCCTTTGCCCAGACAATTGATAATATTACCGATTTCACACCATATAAATCATATAACTATATTTTTTCAAAAACGGTATTAATACCACAAACAGGAACCGCTACCAACTACCGCGAGGTATTTCAGTATTACGATGGGCTGGGAAGGCTGATTCAGACAGTAGATTTTAAGGCCAGTCCGAAGAAAAACGATGTAATTCAGCCGGTGGAATATGATAATTTTGGCAGGGAAGCCATAAAATATCTTCCTTATACCGACACCATCAACTCATCAACAAAGAAAGCTTTATACCGGAGTCAATGGAAAACCGAGCAATCGGCTTTTTATACAACGCGATATGATGCTACCGATGGTACCAAAGCATATTCGATGACTGTATTTGATAATTCACCGCTTAACCGGGTGATGAAACAGGGGGCGCCGGGCAATACATGGCAGCCCGTTGCTTCAACAACCAGCCGCCAGAGCAATGAGCATGTGATAAGCTATCAGTATGCTTCAAACACAGCAACTGATTTGGTATATTACTGGACCATTTCAAGTACTTACCCCAGCGTTACCTTCAGCCGGAAAACCTATGCAGCCGGTACCCTATATAAAAACATTGTAACCGATGAAAACGGCAATCCGATGACCGAATTTAAAGACCTTCAGGGGAAAGTAGTTTTGAAAACCGATGCGCTGAGAGGCAGGACATACTATGTATATGATGACTTTGAACTATTGCGTTGCGTAATTCCACCCCTGGCTTCCCAGACTCTTGCCGCTTCTTCCAAAACTTCCTTTTCCTCGGGTGAAGCCGATTTTCAGGAGCTATGTTATTATTATGAATACGACCACCGTCAGCGGATGATAAAGAAAAAACTGCCGGGAACGGTGGGAGTGTATGAGATGACCTATGACAATCTGGATCGGTTGATTGAAACCAAAGACCCGAACGGGAAAATAATCAGTACTATATATGATATTTTTTCAAGGCCGGTTGAAACAAAAGATAAATCAACAGGCATTTTTCTTACCAAAACACATTATGATTCATATACCAAAAACGGTATAGATTATGCAGCGCTTTTCCAATATACCAATGTTTATGGCTATTCAAGAGAAACGGAGGTCAAAGGTAAGGTTACAGCAACTGTAACCAGAGTCCTTGACAAGCTATCAGGTATGAGAGATTCGTTACGTAGTGTTACATACTATGATAAATACGGAAGGGTAATACAAACCATTTCAGAAAATCACAAAGGTGGTATAGACAGAATCAGTTTAAAATATAAATATAAAAACAGTGACCTTGTTGAACAAAAAACCCACCAGCACAGCATTAGCATTAGCGGTACGACAATCAGCCAGACCATTGTTGAAACATATACCTATGATCATGCCGGCAGGTTATTAACAACTACGCACAAAATTAACAGTAACGATGCAGTAATTTTATCACAGCAGTCATACAACGAAACCGGACAGCTTACGGAAAAATATTCAGGTGGACTGGAAAGATTGGTTTATAAATATAATATCAGAGGCTGGTTAACGCATATTAACAATCCGACAAATTATAACAACGGCAAATTATTCAATTTGTGGCTTGACTATACCAATTCATATAGTAATAATCGTTATAACGGCAATATTATTCATATGGTGTGGAGCAGGGGTGATGCCATAAATAAACACTATTATTTTTCCTATGATGAGCTGAACAGATTAAAAGGTGCAAGTTACAGGGAATATAGTCAGACGGAGGAAGTCCCGGGCACAACAAATAAATACACTGAAAGTTACAGTTACGATGCCAATGGAAATATTAAAGGAGTTACCCGCTGCGGTCTGGTCAATGACGGAACCATACATGTAGGATACCATGACCTGCTCACCTATAAATATTTTAACAACGACAGAAGTAACCGGCTATGGGCTGTGGGCGACAATGCCGCAGATGTTGCCGGCAGGGGAGATTTTACCGAATCCTCCGATGGTTATGCAACCCAGGAATATTATTATGACAACAATGGCAACATGAAGAAGGATTATAACAAAAATCTTACAGTTACCTATAATTTATTAAATTTGCCAAGGACTTATTATATTAATAATGATAATTACTCCTTTGGCTATCTGGGAGACGGGATAAAAATATGGTCAAATACAAGAATGGGAACAGCGAAGTCAACCAATGAATATATAGGGCCGTTTGTATACAGGGACGGTGACCTGGATTATATTATTACCAATGAAGGCCGGGCTGTATTTTCAGATGGAGGTTTAAATTATTATGAATTTCATTTAAAGGATCATTTAGGTAATGTAAGGGTTGTATTCAGGAAGGATGGTTCTGCGCTAAAGGTATTACAATCCAGTGATTATTATCCGTTCGGCCTTCGTATGGCTGAAAAGTATGACGATCCATCCTTATATAGCAGGAACCGTTATCTATACA
>CAZBCB010000236.1:0-5346 GCA_964489905.1 uncultured Bacteroidales bacterium | reverse complement strand
TTGTTTTTCAAGGCGGAACAAAAACCTGTTAAAAATTATTCAACGTTTTATTAATATGCACGGATTAAATGATAAAGTGTTTTTCAGAGGAGATCATTGTTTTAATGCCTGCAATGAAGGCCCGAATATTAAAATTGCAGGCAGGTTATTTAATCATGTCAGTGAAGACAATATTCAACAGATATTAAAGGAATCACTTAAAGATTTGATGAAAGCCGGAGGGTAAACATTGGAACCACTGATTAAAATAGAAAACGCCAATTGCAGCAAATGTTATAGTTGTATCCGCTCTTGTCCGGTAAAGGCAATACAATTGAATATTGCTGATGGATTTCCGGTAATTAATGCTTCGCGATGTATAGGATGCGGTATTTGTATTCCGGTCTGCGGACGTAATACAATCACCTATCGCAGTTCGATTGAAGAAGCGAAAGATCTGCTTACTTCAGAAGAAAAAATTCTTGCATTATTGTCCCCGAGTATTTCAGTTGAATTTGAAGATGTTACCGATTACCGTAAGTTTGCAACCATGCTTAGGGCGTTGGGCATTACCTATGCATGTGAATTGTCATTCGGTGTTGATGTAATTGCTTATAAATATCAGTTGCTTTTCAGTGATTTCAAAGGCCGTTATTATATTACATCCACTGATCCTGTTGTGGTTTCGTATATCGAAAAATATCACCCCAACCTGATCAGCAACCTTGCTCCGCTGGTTTCTCCGATGGTTGCAGGAGCAAGAATAGCACGCCAGGTTTACGGCAACGATGTTAAAGTTATATATATCGGTCCTGATATTGCCAAAAAAGATGAGGCGTTGCTTTATGATGATGACCGCAGGGTTGATGTAGCCCTCACTTTCGGAGAACTAAGGGCATTATTTCGTCATTTTAACATAGATGAAACGAGTCTTGAATATTCTGAATTTGATCCGCCGTTAAGTTATAAAGGTGCATTGTATCCTTTGACTAATGGTCTTATTCAGGCTGCTGACATGGATGAGAACCTGCTTACCACAAATGTAGTTTCAATTGAAGGGACACGAAGAATGATTGATACTGTCAGGGAATTTGAGCAAAATATTAAGTTTATCCATCGTCATGTTCACATAACTTCAGGGAATTCGCTGGCAGGGCCAGGTTTTTCAAAACAAACACAACGCCTTTTAAGTGAATATCTTGTAATTAAATATGCCAATAAACGGCTGCAACGTTTTTTCAGGCTTGAATGGTATCAGCAGCTTCAACGTTTCCTTGATCTTGACTTCAGCCGTGCATTCAGGAATGATGACCAGCGAATTGCTGATCCTCCTGAAGAAAAAGTGACAGAAATTCTTACCATGTTACAGAAGAACGGGGGTTCAGCAGATGATTGTTCGGAATGCGGCTACAGCACTTGCCGTGAATTTGCAATTGACATAGCCAAAGGGCTTACAAGCCCTGAATTATGTATTTCTTATGCCCTGAAGAATACGATAAGCAATTCAGAAACCATCCGGCAACTAAATGAAAAACTTGCCCAAACCAGAAAACAACTGAAAGAAACCGAAGAAAATGCCAGGCTGCAGAAAGAAGCTTTTACACAGATGTCGGAACTTACCGATGCTATGCTCGACCGGTTAAGAGCCGGAGTAATTTTTGTTGATAATAAGCTTAAGGTTATAAAAGCAAATGCCAGTTTTTCAAAAATACTGGGTGAAGAAGCGGAAGAAATCAATGCTATAATTCCCGGGCTGGTAAATGCTGACCTGAACAAACTTTTGCCTTCTAATCTGGTCAGTCTATTCTCTTTTGTATTAAGCGATGGTGAAGTTATTGAAAACCGCGATATCAGAATTGGAGATAATTTACTGAATATTTCCATATTCCCTATTGTAAACGGAAAAGTTGCCGGAGGTATTTTACGTGACATGAGAGCCCCTGAGGTGCAGCGTTCTGAGGTAATTAACCGCATCAGCGAAGTAATTGACCGAAATCTCGAAATGGTTCAGAAAATCGGATTTCTACTGGGTGAGGGAGCAACGGATATTGAGCGGATGCTGAACTCCATCATAGAGTTTTATAAAGGAGAACAAAAACAGAAGTAACCTTTTAGCATGGATGAAAATTTCTTTGTTGAGGTAGATTGCCAGCAGAAAAGCTATGAATCCGAACATATTTGCGGTGACGTTTTCCTGTCAGGCAGGGTTAAGGGAGAAAACCGCATTGTAATAGTGCTGTCAGACGGTATGGGTCATGGTGTTAAGGCTAATATCCTGGCCACATTAACAGCTACCATGGCATTAAATTTTACCCGTGAGCACAAAGCACCTGAAAAAACCGCAGAAATTATAATGAAAACCTTGCCTGTATGCAGTGAACGCAAAATCAATTATTCAACATTTACTATTATTGATGTTGAATATAATGGAGAAACTACTATACTCGAATATGAAAATCCGCAATGTATAATTATCAGAGACAGAAAAGTTTTTCAGCCTGAAGCAAAAGTTATCAGTCTGAATTTTGAAACAAATCCGGGGAAAAAAATCAGAGTATGCAGTTTTTTGCCTAAAAAGGGTGATCGTATCATTTTTTGCACCGACGGCATAACACAGTCAGGCATGGGAACCCCACGCTTCCCTTTTGGCTGGGGCACTGACAATGTTGCACGTATGGCCATTGATATTATCAGGCAGTTCCCGCAAATATCAGCACGTGAATTGTCAGGAAAAATCCTTAATATGGCATACCGTAATGATGGTTTTCAGGCCAAAGATGACTCAAGCTGCGGTGTTATATATTATCGTGAACCAAGGCGTTTACTGATTTGTACAGGCCCTCCATACAATAATGAGGATGATGTTATACTGGCTCAGGCTGTAAAAGATTTTAACGGGAAAAAAATTATTATGGGTGCAACAACCGGTGATATCATTTCACGTGAGCTTAACCTTAAAATTGAAGATACATTTCGCTTTGACGATCCCGAGTTGCCTCCGATGAATATTATGCAGGATATTGACCTGTTTACGGAAGGTATTTTAACACTTAACAAAGTAGAAAAGATTTTAAAGGCATATAACAGTAATTATAAATTAAACCGTGGCCCGGCAGATGAAGTTGTTAAACTGATTCTTGAAAGTGATGAAATTCATTTTATTATTGGAACACGCATTAACATTGCTCATCAGGATCCACACCTGCCTGTTGAACTAGAAATAAGAAGGACTGTTGTGAACCGTATAGCGCAATTGCTTGAAGAAAAATTACTGAAGAAGGTTAAAGTTAATTATATATAAAAATAAAACCTATGAAAAGAAAAATTGTAACAGGCTTACTTATTGGCATTATTGCCGGGGTTATTGATGTAATTCCTATGATTATTCAAAAATTGACATGGGATGCTAATCTATCTGCCTTTACTTTATGGGTGGTTGTCGGATTCTTTTTAAGTACCTCTTCGCTTAAAATGAACAACATATTAAAAGGGCTGGTTATTTCTTTCCTTATTTTATTACCCTCTTTGTTTATCATAGGCTGGAAAGAACCCTTATCCTTACTACCTATTTTTGTTATGACATTGATTTTGGGTTCATTATCAGGGTTTATTTACCATAAAATCATTAAAGACTAGTAAACTAAACCTTAATAACAAATCCAGGACATTTGTACTTTTTTGAAAAAGTTCACCATTGGAGAAGTATAATGCTATCAGCCAATAAAATGTAAGATGAATTTAAAGAGTTATTAAAACAATCAGGATGCCTTTTCCTTTTTCTTCTTTATTTCAATAAGTTCATGGCATTTCTCATATTGTTCAGTACGCTGGAAATGTTCCAACAACTGACAGAAAAAATCGTGGTTTTCAAAAAACGGGTGACTGCTGTTATAAGGAATTTTACCGCTTATTGTAAGTTCAAAAACATATTCAGGATCATCTTTCAGATTAACTTCATCAAGAGAAAATTCATCATTAAGCAAGGCAGAGTGCTTATACTTTTTAAGAAAATTCATCAATGTAAGCTGCAGGTTGGCAAAGTCATTATTTTCCGTTATGAGGCTTTTATTCTCAGTATAACGTTTCTGGTATGTTTCCATTAGTTGTGCTGACTCAGGATGGGTTGACAGTTTACGAATGATTTCTTCATTATAATTGATAATTTCAAGGTTTTTTTTCACCTGAGCCCTGAGTAACTCAATCATTTCATGAATAAGCCTCTTCATCTTGAAAGTTAAAATTTGAAAATGTTATTCAAATATAAGATAAAACTTATTTCGTGATTTTTAATTTTGATAAAAACTATCAAACTGTTAATAATTAATCGATAATTGTTGATTTCGTCTTTAAATTGTGATTTTAAATAGGAGTTAATTAATTCAATTTCCGTATCAGAAAATCAATGATAATAAAAGGGATTCCTGTCAATTTTAGTAATAAAATGTTGTAGTTTTTTATTTTATTTTATATTTGTACGCCCATAAAAAACAAGAAATGAATGCAAAATATTCTATATTGCTTGCAGGAGGCTTATTTGAAAACTTATAAACCATATACACGCTAAATTTCTATATCAATGAAAATCCTTGTTTGTATTAGTAATGTTCCCGATACCACCACAAAAGTTAAGTTTGTGGATAATAATACCAGGTTTGATTCAACCGGTGTGCAATGGGTTATTAATCCTTGGGATGAATTATCGCTTACGAGGGCACTGGAACTGAAAGACGCTTCAGCAGGTGTTATACAATCGGTAACAGTAGCTCATGTCGGTACAGCTGCTGCAGAGCCTACAATACGTAAGGCGCTAGCCATTGGTGCCGATGAAGCAATAAGGGTTAATACAGATCCTGCTGATGCATATACAGTTGCTGCATGCCTTGCAGAAGTAATAAAAAATGAGTCTTTTGATATAATAATGTGCGGGATAGAATCAAGTGATCATAATGGTTCTGCCGTAGGAGGCATGCTGGCGGAATTCCTCAATTATCCTTCTGTATCGGCAGTTTCTCACCTGAATATTGATAATGGTCAACCGGTAATTATTCGCGAAATTGATGGAGGGAAAGAAACTCTTTCAGTGTCAGTACCTTTTGTTGCCATCGTTCAGAAAGGTATTGCCAAAGAACCTCGTATTGCTTCCATGCGTGGTATTATGACGGCCCGGACAAAACAGATAAAAGTTATTGAACCTCCGGCAATCAGTCCTTTAACTCGTGTAACTGAATACGAAATGCCTCAGAAAAGGGCATCATGCAAATTTATTGATCCCGAAAATCCGAAACAGCTTATTGAATTATTACAAAATGAGGCAAAGGTTATTTAATGTTAATTATTTCTAAACTAAAGATTTTATTATGTCAGTAT
>CAZBCB010000235.1:0-5392 GCA_964489905.1 uncultured Bacteroidales bacterium | reverse complement strand
ATGATTGAAATAAATAAAAGTATTAAATTTATCCACACTTACTAAAACATTGTCCTATGATGAAAGTAAAAAAACCATCGAAGGAAGAAATAACACAAACCTCACTTTGGAGCGTATGGAGCAAAGAACCTTCTGAATTTCCCTGGTATTATGATGAAAAGGAAACATGTTATATTCTTGAAGGTAATGCTGTAGTTACTGATAACAAAGGTAATAAAATTGAATTCGGTCCCGGTGATTGGGTTGAATTTGAACAGGGCCTTGAATGTAACTGGAAAATTTTAAAAACTATTCGCAAAAAATACAGGTTTGGTTGATGCTGATTCATAAATTTTAATAACCTTGGATTTTAATAAGGATTATTAAAGATATTGTCTTAACAGAATGGAGATAGTATTTATTCTTGTTGAGCCCTCTGTTCCTGAAAATATAGGTGCAGCAGCCAGGGCTATTAAAACAATGTCTTTCAATAATTTACGCCTGATTAATCCTTGTGATCATTTAAGTATAAATGCAATAAAACTGGCTCATGGTTCAAAAGATATCCTTGATTCGGCACAAATATACCATTCACTTAAGGATGCTACAGCAGACATCGATTTTATAATAGGTACCTCTGCAAAACCCAGAAGGGTAAGGCATGACTATTACCCTCTCAATCAGTTAACCGAATTCCTGGCCAAAAAAGGTTCAACAATTCAATCCGTTGCTATTATTTTTGGCAGGGAAGACAGGGGACTATCGAATGACGAGGCACGATTATGCGATATAATAAGCTTTATCCCCATGGCTGCTTCTTATCCTTCATTGAATCTGGCGCAGGCAGTTATGGTATATGCTTACGAATTATCAACTCTTAATTTAATAAGTGAAAAGAGCATGATAAAAATATCTGATAATACTCTTTCCTTTAAAACAGCCCGTAATAAATTATCGTTGGTATTGGCGGCTATTGGGGTTACAAAAAATCAAACCTTGTATAACAGAATAATGGAAAGAGCAAGTGCTCTGAATGAAGATGATCTGCACCTGGTATATTCAATCTGCAAATTTATTAGTGAAGGAGGTAAAATATAAAATCACTTTATAAGCTTTGCAGAGAAAACAATTGTTTTTTATCCTAATACTAATTCCAGACTCCTGCAACAACACTTTTACAATATTTACATCTAGAGGATATTAAATTGTTGGAAACAATAGTAAAACCTTTACGTTCAATTACCAGTTTTCCGCAATTTGGGCAATATGTATTTTCTGATGCTGTGCCTGGTACATTCCCGATATAAACATATTTTAATCCGGTTTTTAAGGCTGTTTCACGTGCCTTTATCAGTGTATTCACAGGTGTAGCCGGCAGCTGCGTGAGCTTATATTGTGGATGAAAACGGCTGAAGTGAAGAGGAGTATCGGCAAATCCGTTTGTGTACAACCATTTACACATTTGTTCTATCATATTTAAATCATCTGTCCAGCTTGGTACAATAAGATTGGTTATTTCAAGCCAGACTTTCATTTCTTTAAGGATTTTCAGTGTATTTAATACAGGTTCTAACGAGCCACCGTTTAATTTAGCATATATCTCATCCTTGAATGATTTCAGATCGATATTGGCAGCATCAATATATTTAGCAAGTTCACGTAAAGGTGCTTCATTAATGTAACCTGCTGAAACGATGATATTTTTAATGCCCTTTGAACGCGCAATTTTTGAGGTATCATAAGTATATTCAAAAAATGTAACCGGCTCTGAATAGGTATAAGCAATTGACGCACATTTGTTTCTTATCGCCTCATCAACAACTTTAGCCGGCATAAGATCATAATTTCTGGTATCACGTGGACTTGCCTGAGAGATTTCCCAGTTCTGGCAATTAAGACATGCAAGATTACACCCCGCAGTGGCAATAGAATAGGCTTTCGAACCAGGTAAAAAATTGTACAAGGGTTTTTTCTCGATGGGATCAACATGAACTGCACATGGATTTCCATAACCAATTGAGATTAGTTTGCCGTTAAGATTGACACGGCTACGGCAATTGCCTTCACTTCCTTCCCGTATAACGCATAAATTAGGACAAATCTGGCATTTTACTCCACGTGGTGTTGTTACATAAAACATGCCTTCCTTGCTGAATTTATCCCGAACATTTTTGGATGATAAATTCACTATATCTGAGAGGGATACGGACGAACCTGCAAAACAATTAACTGGTGAAATTGAACAAACAGCACCTCCAATACCTAAAAAACCAGTTTTAATAAATTCTCTCTTATTCATTTCATTAGAACTTAAATTTCAATCAACATCATGTAAAATTACTAAAAATCGATCAGGTAATCTATTTTCTTTTTGCTTAATAATAAATTTCTAAAGCCTGTTACGCATGATGAAAAAATAAACTGAAAAAACTATATTCAGAATTCCAATCAGGTATGAAGTAGTTAAAAGCCCGGATAAAGGAATCAAAAAAACAGAAGTTATAAAAGCACCTAATGCTGACCCAACAAGATCTGCTGAATACAAGGCAGCTACGTTTCCGGCAACATTACCTCTTCTTAATTGGATAGATAAAGAAAACAACAATCCTGTTAAAAAGGAAACCAGCAATAAAAACAACAAAATTATTGCAATACCGATAAATCTTTGCACGTGAAAAAAGCGGATCAATAATAATACAGGAATTATAAAAGCAAAGATGCCAATAATAAACTGTAATGCTGAAAATTGACCAGAATTAACCTTCCTGAAAAGAAATTTTCTGCATAAGGCACCCAACGCCAATCCTCCCATAAATACTGCAATACAAATTCCTATAACCTGATAGATATATCCATAAAGGATCTGCAATCCAAGCAACAAGATAATTTCAATTGCAGAGGCTGAAAAGCCGGTAATCATAATAGCAGATGTAACCGGTTTTATAAAAATACTGAGTGCAATCATAACTATAAGCAGTACAACAAACATAACCCACAAAGTATTTTTGCTTAAACTGAATTGGCTTAACCAGTATCCAAGATAATAAAAATAGGAAACCGGTTTAAAATCTTGATTAATTAATGAATACTGATTAATATTTTTCATCAGATAATTCGATCGTTGTAACAACAATGAATCGTCTATATAGTAAGAATTTAAGTAAATAGTAGCAATATTTTTATTTTCAATTAATTGTGAAACAAATATGGTTAGTGGCTTATCCGAAGCAAGAAAGTAATTTCTTGCACCGGGAATTAAAAGGACGTGTTTAAATACTTTTTTGCATGTGTTATAAATAACTGAATTTAATTGTATTGCCTCTTCATTGATATAATTTGTCGTTGCAGGCAGGCTCATCATGATAATTCCCGCATTATTTAGTATTTTTCTGATTTCTTCAAGGAATTCAACAGTATAATAGCGATTAAGTTCAGCCGTCGAAGGTTCTGGCAGATTGATTAATATTACGTCATACCTGTTGGCTGTTTTATGAATATATATACGTGCATCATTTCTGATTGTATTGATGCGCTTGTCATTTAATGATGTTGTGAACCTTTTGCCAACAAAAAAAATAGCAGGATTAATCTCGATATAATCAAGTTTGTTAATGTCATATTTTAATATTTCCTCGGTTATTCCGGAAATACCTCCTGAAATAAGCAATACATTCTTTGGTTCCGGATGTTGCGACATGGCATAATGAACAGACTCTTCGTTAATTATTTGATTATCAGTAGAAAAAAGGAGCTTGCCATTTTCATATACGTTTATTTGACTATCTGTTTGGGTCACCGTAAGATTTCCATAAGGTGTGTCTTTAAGATAAATAACTTTTTGATTTTCAAATATTAACCGTTTGAGAAAGTAATCGGCTTTTAAAGATAACATTAAAACTAGTATCACTGAAGAAATTACTAGTGGTATGTAATGGGCATGATTAAATCCATAATTACCAAACGGCAAGATGAGCATGATTGAAACCAGAAAAGGAAGCATTAATATGATCTGAAAATTTGAAAACCAGTAAAACAGAATAAAACTTGAAAGTATTCCTGCAGTGAGGCTCCCAAATGCTTCGTAAGAATAAGTATGTTCAGCAGGAATATCTTGATCTGAAAAAAGAATAGCTCTGGTTATAATAGTAAACAGATAGCCTGAAAGAAAACAAAAGGGAGCCAGGAAAAGTGTAGCAGCAAGCGAAATTTGGAAAAAACCTGTCTCAACTCCTGGCTTAAAAATATAATTCCGAAGCATGGAAATCATAAAAATCATAATTGCAGGCAACCAGCCCAAAACCAGAAATGCAGAACGTATTATATTTTTATTATTTACAATATTCTTCGCACAATTCCCAAAATAAGTACCTGCACCTGTAAGAATCATCCAGTTAGCCAGAAAAATGCCTATAATCATTTCGTTACCGCCGAATGCAAACATGAATTCACGAAGAATAACAATTTGCACCAGCATTGTAATCAGACCAAGGGAGTATATATAAATGTAAAGTATCTTCAACTCTTTGAGCATATTATATGAGAATTAGATCTGATGGTTATTTATATAAACCGAAATAAAATTACGCATTTGCAGCCGAAAATTAAATACAAAAAATATAGCTAAATTTGCTGTAGATATTGGAGACTTATATGCTTAAGACTGACAGCGGATATATTGCTCTACTCAGAAACCGATACGGAACCCTTCTACGATCTATTCGCAAGCACAGAGAGATTAAAAATCCTGCACTTCTGAAAAAAGCATTCACTCTGATGTTAGATGGAGTAAAAGACAAGGCGGATCTCACTGGTAATCTGATTGCAGACTCTGCAATCAGCATTGCCCTGATTGCAGTTAATGAGATCGGACTTGGTGTTACATCAATATCCAGTATTTTCCTCCAGCGGGCTTTTTGTGAAAAAATTATAGAATTGAAAGATATTGAAAAAGATTGGGGTACAAATACCGCTGGTATTGTTGCTGGTTTATATTCTATTCAACGCATTGATAATCAAGAAATAGCTCATCAAGCTGAAAATTTAAGAAATCTGCTTCTGAACCTTGCCGGTGATGTCCGCGTTATTCTCATCAGACTTGCAGAGCAGTTATACCTCATGCGTAACATGAAGAATCTTTCACAGGAAACACAGATTATCCTCGCTTCTGAAGCTGCTTATTTATATGCACCTTTAGCGCACCGACTGGGTCTTTATCTTATAAAATCTGAGATGGAAGATCTTTCATTAAAATATACCGACCGAAAAACATATGACCTTATTGCAAAAAAGCTCGCAGAAACTATGCGAAACAGGCGGCAGTTTATTCATGATTTTATTAAACCCATTGAAGATGCACTGAAAAAACAAGGTTTTGAATTTGAAATTAAAGGAAGGCCAAAATCCATATACTCTA
>CAZBCB010000234.1:0-5415 GCA_964489905.1 uncultured Bacteroidales bacterium | reverse complement strand
AGGCAGAAAACCTTACCGGCTGCATATATGAGGCGCTATCAGATCGAGGGGAAGTACTTTATCTACTGCATTCAGTTTTATGGCTTCATATGGCATTCCAAACACGACTGAACTCTTTTCATCCTGTGCAATAGTATAGGCACCAGCTTCTTTCATTTCGAGCAAACCTCTTGCACCGTCATCACCCATACCAGTCATAATAATACCAATGGCATTTTTACCTGCAAAGCGCGCTGTGGATCGGAATAATACATCCACCGAAGGTCTGTGTCGATTAACCAGGGGACCGTTAACTATTTCAACAAAATAATTATTACCCTGTCTTTTTAATAACATATGCCTGTTTCCGGGTGCAATAAGAGCATGACCCCTGATTACCGGATCGCCGTTTTCTGCTTCCTTAACAGTAATAGGGCATATATCATTCAGACGGTTCGCAAAAGATCGTGTAAAATTTTCAGGCATGTGCTGCACTATAAGGATACCCGGAGAATCTTCAGGCATAGCCTTCAGAAAAATCCTGAGCGCTTCTGTCCCGCCAGTTGAGGCACCAACTGATATTACAATGTCTGTAGATATTTGCCTGCCTGTATCTTTTGCAGGCGGAATTACAACATCTGCTGAATACTTTGGTTCAATTATCATTTTGTCGTCAGGAGAAATCCTTTTTATTCTGGCTATTGCTGCAGCTTTGACTGCATCACAAATGCGAATTTTTGATTCTTCAAAAAACTGTCGTGTATCAAGTTGCGGTTTTGTAATAATTTCAACTGCTCCATATTCCAGTGCCTTAATACCGGTTTCGGTATTTGAAGTCAGATTTGAAATAACCACAACAGGAATCGGATGCTGAATCATAATTTTTCTCAGAAATGTCAGACCATTCATCTGAGGCATTTCAATATCAAGCGTAATAACATCAGGCAACTCCTTTATAATCTTTTGTGCTGCAAATAGCGGATTTGATGCCGTTCCTACTACCCTGATTCCGGGGTCAGCATTTAAAATTTCAGTCAGAATTTGTCGCACAACAGCTGAATCATCAACAATAAGCACTTTTATCTTTTTTTTCATGCTGATACCTGTTGGAATATCCTTATTAGTTAAAATTTTATAATAAAATTAAATTATCATATTTTGACGAAAATAGTAGGCATAATTGTTTTCAAAGGCAGGTCAAAACCAATAATCGACTCAGAATGGCCCAGAAACAAATATCCCTTTGGTTTCAGAAACACGCACAGGCGCCTGAGTATCTCATACTGCATATCGTGATCAAAATATATAAGTACGTTTCTGCAAAAAATAATATCAAAGCTCTCATAAATCGGATAATGGTCACTGATCAGGTTAAGCCTCCTGAATGTCACTTTATTTCTAAGCTCAGGGACCAGTCTCACCTTCTTATCTTCACGGTTTTTACTACGAAGAAAATATTTCTTTTTCAACTCTTCAGAAATAACCTTTATTTTATCTTCATCGTATATGCCTTCAACAGCTATTTTCAGCATTTTTGTGGAAATATCGGTTGCAAGAACAGAAAAATCAACATTTCTGTTTTTCCGTGTAAATTCACTAAGAACTATTGCAAGAGTATAAGGTTCTTCACCGCTTGAGCAACCTGCACTCCAAATTTTCAAAAAAGCACCTGAGGGTTTTGTTATGATCTGGGGTAACAGGTTGTTTGCAAGGTATTCAAAATGAACAGGTTCGCGGAAAAAATCTGTTTTGTTTGTGCTTACCACATCCATCATATGAATCACTTCTTCCTCCTGCCCTTTCGGAGAGAAAACATAATCGACATAATCCCTGAAACTTTTAAAATTCAATGCTTTCAAACGCCTCTGGAGTCTGCTTTGAAGCAAAACTTTTTTTACCGGGGGCATTTTAATCCCGTATTCCTGAACAATAAAATTGCTCAACCTGTTAAAATCACGATCACTAAGTGACGGGTAATGAAACTCTGTAAAAGGATATTTTGATGATTCAGGTTTATCGGGCATGTTAAATATTAATTTTTAGGAGGTGTATTTCTTATAATACCAAATTAATAATTTGTCTGCATTTTATAGCTATGTGCACAACATAAAATATTTTTCATATTCTCTTCCGGGTTAGCGGTAATCTCAGATCAGTCATCCGTAAATCGTTATTGTTTGCTACTACCTTAAAACTTCTATTCCTAAATGTTTTTGTGGATTACCCTAAATTAGCAAATTGAAAAATCAATTGATGAATTTGGTATTAAATCTTTATAAATCAGTGCAGTTAAGTATTTTTTCCGTTATACTTCTTAAAACCAAATCCTAATGAAATATACAATAGGCCTTACTTATAAAAGAATACTTACTCAAAAGAATAACACACTGCCCATTTCAAATGTGGGGGCTCTTTTAGAGTATCCTGTATAAAATGTGTGAAAATAAAAAAGCTCTGCTCTTAAAAATAATTTTTTTAATTACGATAGGATAAAAGATCTGCATTAAAGCCGTAATATCTTTTATACCATATTAGTCAAGACAATGCAAAACAAGTCCGCTTCGAAGCTTAGGTTCGAACCATGTTGTTTTCGGAGGCATTATATTGCCTGAGTCAGCAATTTTGATGAGCTGATCCATTGATACCGGGTAAAGAGCAAAAGCTGCCGCCATTTCTCCGCTATCAACGCGCTTTTTCAGTTCGCCAAGACCTCGGATGCCGCCAACAAAATCGATACGGTTTGACTGCCTCAGGTCTTTGATATCAAGAACCGGATCGAGAATAAAACGTGAAAGCACTGTAACATCAAGGCAATCTATCGGATCATTATCATTATATATGCAGGGTTTGGCGGTCAGGGCATACCAATTTCCATTAATATACATTGAGAACTCATGCAACCGGGAAGGTTTATATTCTTTATTTCCTTTGTTTTCAATATGAAATGAATCAGAAATCTTTTTAATGAAATCTTCAGGTGAATTTCCGTTGAGGTCTTTAACAACACGGTTATAGTCAATTATGGTTAACTGACTTGCAGGAAAATGAACGGCGAGGAAAAAGTTATATTCTTCTGTGCCCTTATGACCAGGATTTGATTTTTTTCGTTCTTCACCCACGTGAGCTGCTGCTGCCGTGCGATGATGACCATCGGCTACATACGTAAATGGTATATCCTGCCGGAAAATTTCTTCAATGCGGCTAACCGTTTTCGGCTCACTAACTACCCAAAACTGGTGTCTGATTCCGTCGGCAGCAATAAAGTCATATTCCGGTTCACCGGCAATTACTTTTTTGGTAATCTGATCAATCTCAGGATGATCACGAAATGCAAAAAACACCGGTTCGGTATTGAAGTTAGTAACACGTATATGCGTTTTCCGGTCAATCTCTTTTTCTATACGCGTAAGTTCATGTTTTCGGATTATATTATTGAGGTAATCTTCTACCGATGCACAGGCAACAATACCGTATTGTGTTTTTCCCCAAAATGTCTGAGCATAAATATAGAGGCATGGTGTCTCATCCTGCTGTAAAATTCCATCGTCAATCCATTTCTCGAGGGTACTTTTGGCTTTATCGTAAATAGCCGGAGAATAATGATCAACATTTACAGGAAAATCTATTTCAGATTTAATAATATGATAAAAGGAATACATATTATCCCCGGCTTCTTCGCGTGCTTCCTCCGATGAAAGAACATCATAGGGCCGGCTGGCTATCAGTTTTGCCAGTTCTTTACGTGGCCTGTAGCCTTTGAATGCCTTAATTACTGCCATAAATTTAATTTACCTGAAATGTTTTATCACCCTTCAGTATGAAATTTACAATTTGCCTGGCTGCAGCAAGTCCTGCATTAATATTGGCCTCTTCTGTCTGGGCTCCCATTTTTTTGGGTGTTGCAAAATAACGATTTGGATATTCAGCTTTTATCTGAGCTTCACAATCAGGAGCAGTATCAGTGGCATAGCGGAAATCTTTCCTTTCAGCAAACATTTTCAGTAATGAAGGCTCGTGTATAATTTCCTTACGGGCCGGATTAACCAGCGTAGCACCTTCGGGCATAACTGAGAGTAATTCAAAATTAATAGACTCTTTCGTTTCCTTATTAGCAGGGAGGTTAACAGAAACATACTGGCATTTGCTGTATAATTCCCTGGCTGACGTAAGTGCTTTTACACCGTCATTTTCAATAATCACTTTTTCAATTAAAGGGTCAAAAGCAAAAACATCCATACCCATACCTTTGGCTATCATACCAATCAGGCGTCCTACGTGTCCGTATGCATGAATACCCATTGTTTTTCCGCGCAGCTCAACCCCCGAAGAACCGTTAAAGAAGTTACGATTGAGGTAAATAAGCATTCCTATAGCCAGCTCAGCTACTGCATTTGCATTTTGCCCCGGTGTATTCATCACAACAACTCCTTTGTTTGTTGCCGCTTTAAGGTCAACATTGTCATATCCTGCACCTGCCCTGACAACGATTTTTAATTTATTGCCTGCATTAATAACTTCCTCATCCACAATATCACTTCGGATTATTATGGCATCAACATCTTTGACGGCATCGAGCAATTGCTGTTTTGATGTATATTTTTCAAGAAGTTTCATTTCAAAACCGGCCTTTTTAAGAATATCACTGATTCCGTTAACAGCTACCTTTGCAAAAGGCTTTTCGGTTGCGACCAGAACGGTTGTCATACTATTATTTTATATATTTTAAGAAGTAAAATTATATTTGTTTTTCGAAATCCTGCATAGCAGTGACAAGTGCTTTAACTCCTTCAATGGTCATGGCATTGTAAATTGAAGCCCTGAAACCACCAACAGAACGGTGTCCTTTAATTCCAACAAGTCCTCTTGAAGATGCAAATTCCTGAAATTTAGGCTCAAGTTCTTTATATTCTTCCTTCATGACAAAGGTAACATTCATTATTGAACGGTCTTCAGCGTTGGAAACAGTAGAAACAAAGCATTTATTTCTTTCGATTTCGTCATATAAAATTTTTGCTTTTTCAAGGTTTATTTTATGAATAGCCTGAAGTCCGCCTAAATCTTTCAGCCATTTCAGTGTCTGCAGGCAGGCATATATTGCAACGCAGGGAGGTGTATTATAAAGCGATTCATTTTCAACATGAATCTTGTAGCTGAGCATGGATGGCAGTGGTCTTGTAACTTTTTCGAGCATGCTGTTTTTAATAATAGCGAAAGTAACACCTGCGGGACCGAGATTTTTCTGTGCACCCCCGTAAATAAGTGCATATTTTGAAACATCCATCGGTCGGCTGAGAATATCAGATGAAGCATCTGCCACACGCGGAACAGGAGAGTCAATATCTTTTTTAATTTCAGTTCCGTAATGGTATTGTTGGTGGTAATGTGAAAATAATCAGCATCAGCCGGAATGGTATAATTTTTCGGAATGTGGTTATA
>CAZBCB010000233.1:0-5485 GCA_964489905.1 uncultured Bacteroidales bacterium | reverse complement strand
CGTCAATTGAAAAAATCAATTGAAGAATCGACTAACAAAATCTAATCATTCCGAAGCGTCGGAATGAAAGATTTTGATAAGTCGGGATTTCCTCGATAAGTCAATAGAAACAACATGTTTAAATATTTATTGTGTTTCTATTGACTAATCTCGGATAATTAATCCCGATAGCGGAGCTAATCGGGATGAGGCTCAGATGTTACTGGCATATTTCATTTATGGGATTTCCTGTACACGCATTTGGATAGTTGATATTAAGAAATGTTGAAATAGTGGGGGCTATATCAGTAATATCAACAGCTCTGGTTACCGTGCCACGTCCTATTTTCCAGCCATACCATATTAAAGGGATTTTGGAATCGTAAACATAGGATGAACTGTGGTCGGTTGATCCATTACCTTGTTCAATCCAACCGGGCTTTAAAGTAATTAAAACATCTCCTGAACGTTTCTGATTATAGCTGTTTTGAATTTTCTGAAAGATACCACTTGTAAAATTAGTTGTCTGCAAAGTGTATGAAGTGATGGTATTGGCAACACCTGAGAACTGAAGCATGAATTGAGCGACGTAGTCCTGTATTTCACGCAGCTGAAGTTTTGAATCGTCAATCAGGTTATGATTTAGATATATTTGTTGTGAATGATAAGATTTTATCCATTCGCCCCGGCCATACAGATTATTAAGAGCGCTTTTCAGCAATGACATGGCTCCGGTGTGGTTAAAATAGCCTGCCGGTATTTTTGCATCCATAAGATATGATGGTATCTGAGCCACGCCATGATCAGAAGTCAGGAATACCAGTATGTTTTCTTTACCCACGGTGGCATTTACAAACTGAATAAAGTGTGCAATTTCTTTATCAAGTCTTATAAATGCATCTTCTACCTCCACCGAATTGGGGCCGAAAAGATTACCGATTTGTTCCAGCGCTGTAAAAGAAATCATAAGGACATCGGGGTATTCGTCCCTGCCGAGGTTTTCTGAAACAATTAATGAAGCTGCAAAATCTTTGGTTAACAGGTTTCCAAAGGGAGTTTTCATAAGAATGCTGTAATCTTTTCTTCCTTTCTTTTTTTGACCTGATAACTCCTGAAGCAAATAAGGAAAAGTAGTTTTACCGCTAAATCCGGTTTCATATTTGTTATTATCCGGAAGGCTTTCGGTGTACTGATTTATAGGAAGCAGTGTATTCCATTCCTGTGCAATATAGATGTCAGCAAATTTCTTATTATTAAAAGCTATTGCCCATTGAGGCAAAGAATCGCAATAATAGGTGCTGGTCATCCAGTTACCTGAATAGTTGTCGAACCAGAAGGCGGCATTAGCAGTGTGCCCTGCTGAAAATATGGCAGGGCCTGGTTCCATGGCTATTGAGAATACTTTCGATTTGAAATCGTTTGAAAGCCTTAATTCATCGGCAAAGGTGGTACAAAACAATTGCCTTGGAGAATGATGTCCGTTATCAAAATCCCCACCCACGGCCTTTTGATTAGGATCTTCAGTATAGTTTTCCATTTTATCCTGCAGACTAAGATACCATTCTTTAGCAACAATGCCATGGTTTGAAGGTGTTGTGCCTGTGGCAATACTGGCATTACCAACGCCAAGCTGTGAAAACTGGTAATTAAAGCGTGTATTTTTGCAAAAGGTTCCTCTGTCAATAAGCAACTTTATACCATTGTCCTCGAGTTTATCCCAGAATCTGAATATATAGTCATACCGCATCTGATTTATTATGATACCTATTATCAGTTTAGGATTATCGGAAGGAATTGCTTTGTTTTGGGCAAAGCCTGACATGGTCTGAAAAAAAATTGTGAATCCCGCAATAATTAAGGTTTTTCTCATCATAAAAGGGTATGTTATTTAAAGTTGCGCAAATATAATTTTTTTATAACAGCCTGTTCTGTTAATTTATTGCATTGAAAACAATAAAAGGCATCAAAAGGTTTATAGATAAAGGAGATAAATTGTTAATAAACGAATTGCAAAGTATATTTTATAATGACACAAAATATTTGGAGCGTTCTTTTACCTCTTTTTTTATTCTTGAATTTTTCATCTGATATGACATAGAGACAGTCCAAAGCTGTGTTTTTGTAAAGTTTCTGAAATCATTGAATTCAGAAGACCCGTGATAAGAATGGTTCAGAAAATCATCAAGGTAATAACGGAATTTCAGGTTTAAACCACCGGGGAATTGAACTCCGGCAAACAGGGATGGAATAAATCGTTGTGTTCGATTGCTCAACCATTCGGAATATTTTCTTTTTTCGCCTTCCACAAATACTTTCTGCTTGAAGTGAAATAACCATTCATATTCAGCGCCGCCATAAATAAAAAAATTTTTTGGTAATGACCCGATTTTTATAGCCAGCGGTAAACCCAGACTATAAGAACGGTATTTGATTTTAAGCTCATCTTCGTCAGTGATGAAACCGATATTACGAATAGCAATGCCCGTAAATAGGCCGGCATTTTTAATAATATCAACATGCAGATGCTCGTTGCTATGAAACCACCACGTCAGACGCACGTTGGTATTAACTGATTCATTATTTTTTTCAATTTGTCCCGACTGCAAAATAAGTTCACCGCCTGAGGTGGTATATACTTTTTGCGCTTTAATGAAAGATAAATTACATAATAAAAATAGTACTGAAAGGAAACCAAAGATGTTATTCTTTATCATAGGATGATGTTAAGTTAAAAATGTAAAAATAAAATATTATTGGCAGTTTTTGATGTAATAACATGCCATATCACAAATATTCCTTAAAAACTTTTTTATTGCGGAATAAGGGGCTTCCATGAAACTGTTTTTTTGCCTCAGGATTCTCCTTATATAATAGATAGTACAGCATTTTATGCCTTCTGTTGATTAATCAGGAATGTGTATAGCGAACCGGGTTAAAATAGTCCAAGATTAGTCAATTGAAAAAATCAAATGATGGATTTAGGATAATTTATTTATATTTGTTTCGTTTAAAGGAAAAATTTATAAACCACACAAGTTAATCAAATGAAACGGAAGTTAATTTTTACAGGATTATTATTCATATTTTTATTTGGCAGTCTGACCAAAGTTATTTCTCAGGGCGGATTTGGTGTAGGTATTATTATAGGTGAGCCTACTGGTCTTAGTTTAAAAACCTGGTTATCAGGCCGTTCAGCCCTCGATGCCGGTATAGCATGGTCATTTGTTGGCCCTGATGCAGTTCATGTACATGTCGATTATTTGTGGCACAACTTCAGCCTCATTCACGTAAGTCATGGGAAATTGCCGCTTTATTTGGGGCTTGGCGGAAGAATTCGTGCTTATCATGATGATGTTTTTCTTGGAGCAAGGGTTCCGCTTGGTATGGAATATATTTTTGCTGAAAACAGGCTGGATGCTTTTCTTGAAGTAGTTCCTATTTTAAATCTTGTTCCCGGCACTGATTTTGACATCAATGCAGCCATTGGCATACGCTATTTTTTCCATTAAAAAATGGTATAAATTAAAATATTTTATTTTTGATTCACCGGCTCAGCAGGCCGGTGTATTTTTTTTGTAGCATGAAATGAAGTAGTTTAACCTTCTTTTCTGAGCTTAACATCACCGCCAAGGCTGTTGTAACTGTTTACCAGCACCAGACTGTCTCCGCAAATATGTAATAAAGACAGTTTGGTTTTTGCGTCATTTTTAAGGCGTATATAAAGAATAGTATCCTGCTGAAAATTGGTTAATTCCTTCAGAAGACCAATTTCAAAGGTAGCTTTTTCAATTATTTTGTCATCAGAAGCAATAATAAGTGTATCGCCTGTAAAGGTGTAAGATAAGTTTTTACCCGTATTCATGGGATTTTTCACAAGCAGGCCATAACTATCGGCATAATAGGAGGTTTCAACCCACTTCCATTTTCCGGTGATATGTGACACAACAGCTTCCTTTGCCACATTTGTTTTACAGCATTTATCCTCTTTTGTGATTTCTTTATCCCTTAGGCTGTTACATGCGCTTATTCCAACTGCCAAAAAAGCCATCCACAAAAAAATCCTGCTTTTCATGATCAATCTTTTTTTTATTTAATTTGCAAATGTATATTTTCGTTTTAATAAAAACGCTGAAATAATATAATTATTATAAGTTTTTGTTGATGTAAAAATTCTTAAGGGAGATACTTAACGTTTAAATAAAAGCAAATTTTATGCCAGAAAATTCGGGAAAAACCTATCATTTATCCATTGCTATCATAGGCATATTCTTTTTTATTTTTGGTTTTGTTACATGGCTGAATTCTATTTTAATCCCATATTTTAAAATTTCCTGCGAATTATCAGATTTTGAGGCACTTATTGTTGCTTTTGCTTTTTATATTTCGTATACGATAATGGCATTACCATCAGCATGGATATTAAAACGAACAGGATTTAAAAATGGCATGATGCTGGGTTTGTTTGTAATGTCGGCCGGTACACTTATTTTTATTCCTGCTGCATTATCGCGCACCTATGCTGTATTTCTCACAGGATTATTTATTATGGGCACAGGCCTTGCCATTCTGCAGACGGCATCCAATCCTTATGTTACTATTTTGGGGCCGCGTGAGACTGCGGCAGTGAGGATCAGTATTATGGGTATATGCAATAAGCTGGCCGGAGCAATTGCTCCTCTCATACTTGCTTATTTTATTCTTCAGGACGGTGATGCATTTGTGCAGCATCTTAGGGGACTTAGTGAAATTGAAAAAAATAAAGCGCTTGATGAGCTTGCCCGGAGGGTAATCAATCCTTATCTGGTGATGACGGCTATTCTGTTTTTACTCGGACTGCTTGTGAAATTTTCACCTTTGCCTGAAGTAGAGACAGAAGAAGAAAATAATGAAACAGAAAAATCATCAAAGAGCAATATTTTTCAATTCCCTCATCTGATAACCGGTGCTGTTGCCCTTTTCTTTTATGTTGGTGCTGAGGTTATTGCCGGGGATACGATTATACGTTATGGTCTTTCGCTGGGCGTTCCTCTTCAGTCGGCAAAGTACTATGCCACGCTTGTCCTGATAGCCATGATTCTGGGATATATTGGCGGAATAATAATGATTCCTAAGATACTTTCACAACGCATTGCATTAGCATGGTGTGCAATATTAGGGCTGATTTTTACACTTCTGGCCATGATAGCGCCATCACACTTAAGGTTTTCCCTTCCGTTTATTGATATCATGACTTTCGGAAAATTAACGCTTGTTCTTCCATACACCGTGTTTTCTGTTGCTTTACTTGGTTTTGCCAATGCACTTGTATGGCCGTCTATATGGCCTCTGGCAATTCATAACCTGGGGCCTTTTATAAAAACAGGTACTGCATTACTGATAATGGCTATTGCCGGTGGTGCTATTTTACCTTTACTTTGGGGTAAATTATCGGATATTATTGGTTCGCAACAGGCTTATATGGTGTTGCTGCCATCATATCTTGTAATATTATTTTATGCCATAAGAG
>CAZBCB010000232.1:0-5496 GCA_964489905.1 uncultured Bacteroidales bacterium | reverse complement strand
CAAAATTTACTAATGATGGTCATTAGAAAAATAAGGTTAATGACAAATTTGGGTTAATGAATTGACTGGCAAAATCTAATCATTCTGAAGTTTCGGAATAATTAAATTTTGATAAGTCGTGATTTCTTCGATAAGTCAATAGAAACAATTTATTTAAATATTTATTGTGTTTCTATTGACCAATACCGGATCATAAAATCAGTAACACCTTTATAACCGAATATTTTTTTTAACTTTCGGCTGTTATACATGGACATACTCAAAAAACAATGATAATGTCTGTCAATCAAAAAAATATTCTTACTAAAAAAAATAACGTTCATTTTTGGCTTCAGATTGCTTTTTTTATTCTTCCATTTATCATTTATTTTAATACCATTGGTCATGGCTATGCGCTTGACGATGCTATAGTAATAACACACAATCAATACACAAAAAAGGGTCTGGCCGGATTAAAAGATATTTTTTTAAACGATTCATTTAAAGGATTTTATCAGGAAAAGACTGTTTACCTGCCGGGAGGTCGCTACAGGCCTTTATCTATTGTAACCTTTGCTGTTGAAAAAGAATTTTTTGGGCTCAATCCACATATTAGCCACCTGGTAAACATCTTAATATATGCATTTACCGGCCTGCTTTTATTCAGGTTGCTCAGGTTGCTGGCCTATGAAAAAAATACAACACCAAAGCATCTATATTTCGCTGCATTTTCTGTCCTTATCTTTATGGTTCACCCTGTTCATACCGAGGCTGTTGCCAATATTAAAGGCAGAGATGAACTTCTGGCTTTGTTGTTTGCTTTAATAACACTGCAATCTGTAATTAGATATATTGATACAAACAGCCTTTCATGGCTTTTTATTGGTTTCATAAGTTTTCTCCTTGCTTTGCTTTCTAAAGAAAATGCAATAGTTTTTATTGTTTTAGCCCCTCTTACTGCTTATTTTTTCAGAAAACCTGATTTCAGGCATGTGGTAATATCTTTATTACCCTTAATATTGGCTACCCTTATATTATTTATTATACGTATCAGGATAAACGGAGGTTTTATAAAAGTGGAGGCATCGGGTGATTTAATGAACAATCCATATTTGCATGCTCATCCCGGTCAAAAATATGCAACTATTGTCCTTACCCTCGGTATTTACCTGAAACTTCTTTTCTGGCCTCATCCGTTGACTTTTGATTATTATCCTTATCATATTGCATTAACCAACTGGCACGATATTCGTGTAATTGTCATATTATTGCTATACATTGGTCTGATATTCTATGCCATAATCAAATTCAGCAATAAATCGGTTTTTGCATATTCTATTTTATTTTTTATTATCTGCCTGATGCCGGTATCAAATATATTTATAAATGTGGGGACTTTTATGAATGAACGTTTTGTATATCAGGCGAGTGTTGGTTTTGCAATTGGCATTTCAGGTTTACTGGTAAATTTCTTTGAAACAATGCGGCAATCTTTATTAAAAAGACTGCTTATTGCTTCTGTATTAATAATAGTTATCGTTTTTTCAGTTCTTACATTTTCACGCAATTATGCATGGAAAAATGATTTCACTTTATTTCTTACCGATGTAAAAACCTCGGCAAACAGTGCCAAAGGCAATTATGCTGCAGGTGCCATACTGGTTGATTCTGCATTAAATATATCTGATGAGGCTGAAAAAAACAGGTTTCTTTTGCTTGCTGTTGAATATCTGAAAAAAGCATCGGAAATTGACAGCACATTCAGTGATGTGTGGAGGAGACTTGGTACGGCGAGTTATGAGTTGAATCATAATGTTCCACAGGCTTTTCGGTATTATTATAAGGCCATAAGAAATAATATGGGTGATGAAGCGGCTTATAATCATATTTACTATATTTTATCGAATTACGATAGCGCTGATCATAAAATAGCCATGTATCAGGAACTGTTACAAATTAATCCACGAAGACCGGAAATATACACAAAGCTAGGAATGATATATGGCAAGGAAAAAAACAATTATCCCGTAGCGATTGAATATTATAAAAGGGCTATTTCACTGAATCATTCTTATCTTGAAGCATACAAAGGGCTGGGATTGTCATATGCATTGTCGGGCAATTTTGAGGAAGCTTTTCACTGGCTCGAGGAGGCAGTTGAAATTAATCCATCTGATGCTGGTATATATCAGATAATGGGTTTTGTCGCAAAAAAGAAAGGCGATCAGGAAAAGGCAAATTTATATTTTTTAAAAGCCAGGCAACTTAAAGATAAATAAGTGTTAGTCAGAACGGATCAGTATATTTCAGGTACGAAGGTCTGATCTGTGATAGGCGGCCTTACATAAGCTTTTCGTTCTTTGCGGGGAGGAAGTTCAATAGGTTCCGGAGTAAGGTCTTCATAAGGTATAAGGCTTAAGAGGTGATGGATACAATTAAGCCTTGCACGTCTTTTATTGTCAGCCTGAACAACAAACCAGGGGGCCTGTTTGATGTCGGTATATTTAAACATTTCGTCTTTGGCTTCGGAATACTCAACCCATTTCTCTCGTGATGCCATATCCATGGGACTTAGTTTCCAGCGTCGGGTAGGATCTTCAATACGTGCTTTAAACCGGCGTTCCTGTTCTTCATCAGAAACTGAAAACCAATATTTGATAAGAATGATACCTGAACGGATCAGCATTCGTTCAAACTCGGGGCAACTGCGCAGGAATTCACTGTATTCTTCATCGGTGCAAAATCCCATTACATGTTCCACACCAGCACGATTATACCAGCTGCGGTCAAACAGAACCATCTCACCGGCTGAAGGCAAATGAGCAACGTATCGCTGAAAATACCATTGACTTTTTTCACGTTCGGTGGGTGTGCCTAAAGCCACCACCCTGCATATACGGGGATTCAGACGCTGGGTTATTCTTTTAATAACACCACCTTTTCCTGCTGCATCACGGCCTTCAAAAATCACCACTACTTTGAGGCCTTTGTGTTTTATCCATTCCTGTAATTTAACCAGCTCAATCTGGAGTTTTGCAAGCTCGCGATAATAGAATTTCTTTTTAAGTTTTTTTGTCACTGGTTTGTTAACGACCGCAGATTCGATAAGGTCTTTGTTTTTATTTTTTGTGGTTTTCTCTTTATTTTTTTTCATGATTGTTTATGTTAAGCTTAAACAGAATTGAGAAACCTGTTTGTTCTGTTAATTTAGGAAAAATATTTATTATGATGAAATTATTATTGCCTTCAGCAGATATTCTGTATCTTTCTGTTGTTAATATTGCAATGGGAAATACTTTATTGTTATGAAACGTAAGAGTCAATATACTGACATTAACCGGAATATGCTTTTGTTTGTTATTCTCATTACATCATTGATTAATCCTTTTCTTGGCGCGGCGGTCAACATTGCATTGCCCCGGATTGGTGAAGAGTTTTCAATGAATGCAGTGTCTATGAGCTGGGTTGCTATGTCATTTTTACTTGCTTCAGCAGTTTTTTTGGTTCCGATTGGTAAGGCGGCAGACATTCTCGGGCGAAGGAAAATATTTTTATATGGAAACATGGTTGTAGCGATTTCTTCACTTTTTTGTGCCTTATCTGTATCTGGAATTATGCTGATTATATGCAGACTTGTACAGGGTATAGGAAGCGCCATGATATTCGGTACAGGCATGGCAATAATTACATCAGCCTTTCCACCCCATGAACGTGGGAAGGCCATTGGTATTAATGTTTCGGCCGTTTATCTGGGTCTGTCCATTGCACCATTTGCGGGTGGATTTTTTACACAATTATTAGGCTGGAGGAGTTTGTTTCTGATGACCCTGCCTTTTGCCATACTTGTGGTTATTTTTGTAGTCCTTTTTTTTAAGTCAGAATGGGCTGATGCCCGGAATGAAAAATTTGACTATACCGGCTCAGTAATTTACATCATTGCAGTATCTTTATTAATGTATGGTTTTTCAAAATTACCCGAAACGTATGCATTTTTTTTAACCGGTACAGGGATAATAGGCCTTGTCTTATTTATCCGCATTGAACTAAGTCGTAAATACCCTGTATTGGATATCAGATTATTCAGGGCAAACCGAACCTTTGCTTTTTCAAACCTTGCTGCTCTTATAAACTATGCAGCTACATTTGCCATAACATTTGTACTAAGTCTTTATCTGCAATATATTAAGGGGATGAAGCCAATTCAGGCCGGATCAGTATTGGTCACCCAGCCATTTATCATGATGATTGTTGCAAGTTTTTCAGGCCGGATGTCAGACAGGCGTGATCCCCGCATATTATCATCTCTTGGCATGGCTATAATTGTTGCCGGTCTTGTATTGTTATCATTTTTAGAAAAAAATACAGGGAAAGTTTATATCATTTTCAGTCTGTTGATCTTAGGTACAGGTTTTGGTTTATTTTCTTCACCCAACACAAATGCCATTATGGGATCGGTAGAAAAAAAATATCTGGGTATTGCATCGGCTACAGTAGGTACCATGCGTCTGACCGGACAGATGGTTAGCATGGGTGTTGCTACCATGATAATTCATGCCTTACTGGGTGAAGAAAGTATTTCAATGTCGAATCATCATTTGTTTCTGACAAGTGTAAGAATTATATTTATATTGTTCAGTTTTCTTTGTTTTCTTGGTATCTTTGCTTCACTTGCAAGGGGAAAATCTAAATCTATTCGTGACAATCATTAATATTTAAAGGCTGCAGTTACTATGAATATTTATAACTGGGGAATTTTAGGTACCGGGTATATTGCTCACAAGATGGCAGAAGCATTATCATTTGTTCCGCAGGCAAAGCTTTATGCGGTGGGGTCACGGAATATACAGACTGCGCTTGATTTTGCCGGTAAATTTAAGGTTGAAAAATCATACGGCAGCTATGAAGAACTGGTAAATGATCCGGATGTTGACATTGTTTATATTGCCACACCTCATAACCTGCATTATGAAAATACCATAATGAGTCTGGAAAATGGTAAACATGTATTGTGCGAAAAGCCCTTTGCCGTTAATGGTAGCGAGGTCCAGCGTATGATAGAGACAGCACGAAAAAATAATCTTTTTCTGATGGAAGCATTATGGACACGTTTTCTACCTCATCTGATCAGGGCAAAGGAACTTGTGGATACAGGAGTTACAGGGAAAATCAGATTGATTAAGGCTGATTTTGGGATTAATGTGCCTTTTAACCCTTTGCACAGGCTATACAATAAAAAATTAATTGGTGGATCCTTATTAGACCTTGGCATTTATCCGGTTTTCTTTTCTCTTCTTTTTCTTGGCAAGCCTGAAAAAATAACTGCCACGGCCGGAATTGGCTCAACAGATGTTGATTATAACTGCAGTATTAGCTTTGGTTACCGCGATGAAACCCTATCAGTTATGTATTCATCTATATTGGCGCAAACAGAAATTTAAGCGGCAAATTATGGAGAGAAGGGCAGCAAAATATTTGACAACTGGTGGTATATGCCTCTTCAGATAAAGATAAAAGAAA
>CAZBCB010000231.1:0-5515 GCA_964489905.1 uncultured Bacteroidales bacterium | reverse complement strand
ATCCTCTGTGCAGAATATTCGCCTCCCGGAGCCTGAACATATTGGGCATTCATCCACATTGAGTCGTCATATCCAGCCATGTTCCAACCCGGCATCTCTTTCCGGGCATCATACTCTTCACCGTCATATTCATTATTTGAACGTACCGGGCCATCGGTATTAATTTTCCATGAATCATCTGACACAATAGTTTGTATTCTTCCCCCCCGGTATTCAATTTCCAATTGCAGTAACAGTTTTGGATATCCGAAATTTTTAATTTTATATGGTTTATAATTTTGTCGCATTGTATAATACCGGCCATTGCCAAGGATCACACCAATTACATTCCGTCCGGCTTTTAATTCACCTGTCACATCAAACGTATTATATTTAACAGATTTGAGATAATCTGTAGGAGCCGGTGCTAATACCTGATTACCAATGCGGCTTCCATTTATATACAATTCATATAGACCGAGGCCAATGATATAAACTGTTGCTCTTTTAATTTCATTATTACCAATTTCAAATTCTTTTCTTAAATAACGTGCAGAAAGCCGTGAAAACTTAGCACAGGTGTCCCAGCTAAAATGTCGGTCAATACCTATCCATCTTCCCTGCCAGTCTTTGAATTTCAATAATCCCATGCTCCAATAGGCATAAGTACTCCATTCACTTTCTGCATTATTGCACCAAACTTTCACCTTCCAGTAACATTGCATGCGGCTTTTTAAGGGAACACCACCATATTCTATGTGAATCGACTGATCAGATGTTACTTTACCTGAATTCCATAAGTCGCCCTCATTGGCAGCAAGTTTTTCAGGCGAGGAGGAAACTATAATCTGATAGGCACGTTGCATTATGTTACGACCGCTGCTGTTTATTTCCCAACTGAGTCGAGGATTACAAACATCGATACCTTCGGGATTATTCATCAACTCACAACGAAGGTTAGATAAATAAATATCATCGCAGGGCAAATTCTTTCTGCATGAAATGAATATGCAGGTTAATATTAACGGCAATATTACTTTCAGTGGTTTATGTATCATAGCTTACTCATATCAAACAGTATTCTCTGAATTGTTGGTGATGATGCTACTTTTTTGCCATCAATCAGCAGATGCAGGCCTTTTCCCATATAATAGTGAGTACCTGACTTATCCCACAGAATAGTCAGTGTTTTTCCATGGTATAAAATGTTATCCAGACAGAACCAGTCCCATTTTCCTTCAGGAATCAGAGGATTAACCTCAATGATATTATCGGCGCGCGGTCTGAGACCGACCAATCCGGTTATTATCAAGTCGCAAAATGTTGAATGGTTATAATAGCGGCTTCGTTCCTGGTCACCTTTAAGCCAGTACCCGGTAGTTTCATCGAGATATTCTCCGATATATGGTCTGCCACGATAATATTGTGATTCGACATAAAGTTCCAACAGCCTGAAATATATTGAATCATTTACAAATGGCTGTGAATAATTATTTAAAAGATTGGCCATAGCTGTGAGTGTTTGTGAGGTAGCAAAAGGCCATACGGCGCCGTCCCATTCACAGCGGCAGCAGCCATGGCTGCGAAAAGCAGGATGACGTCTTTCGGCTGTAGTGAGACCGAAAGGAGCTAAAAAACCTCTTGTATCAGTAACCTGCTTCCAGGCTGTTTCATATCCCGGTTTGGGCAGGTTGAAATACCAGGGAATAAAACCTGTTGCCTCACGAACATTTGAAATTGTGTCGTTTTGCAGGAGTGTTTCAAAGAACAGACTGTCTGCATTCCACAGTCTGCTGTGAACCATGTATTTTATGCTGTCTGCCTTGGCCTTATAATATGCTTCCAGCTTCGAGTTACCTGCAAGTCTGGCAATCTCAGCAAGCGCAACTGCATTACCATACATATAACTGTTAATTGTAGGACGCATGTTTTTTACCTTCCTTCCTCCGCTTATTGATTCTTCCATTCCATCCTGTACATCATACTGCCAGAATAATCCGTTGTTGTGCTTCCTTTCTGATTCCCAGAAAACATAATCCTCTTGTAAAACAGGTAACATATTTAAGATAAATGCAGTATCTGCATTAACCAGGAAAAGGTTATATAATGCATAAGCTGTCCAGTTACTGAATTTGTGCAACTTATTCATTGGTTTGCCATCGTTGCCTCTGTACCAAAGGTTTAAATAGTCATTAAGAATCTGGTTATCATGCAACCAGCGGGCTTCAAAAATATGGTGACCAGTTGCGCATGAAATCATATTATATTTATCAGCATAAGGACGGGGAACAAGAAATTCAGTTATGGTCAGTCCCTGTGGAGTTTCCTTAATATGCTTTCTTAAAGTCCACCACCGGAAATAATATATTTCCTCAAAATTGTCCTGAGGACAATGGAAATAAGGTATTCTGCTTTTCAACCAGCTCCAGGCACTGTCGTCAGGAATGGCCTGACTGATATTTTCTCTTTCCATCCGGTTAAAGTAGTCAATATAATGTTTAAAATCATCAGGATTCAAAACTGGTGGACAGGTATAATCAGGGCTACTCCCTGTTGTTTCAAGCTTAAAGACATAAAATGCTGCTTTTTTATCCGGACTGCCTCCGGCATGAACGTCAAAACTTTGGTCGGTGGGAGTATCTGCATCGGGAAAACGTCTGACTTCACCTGTACGAAAAACAATCCGGCTGATGGTTTCGACCGGAGCAAAAAATATTCCGCGCTTGCGTTGCTGACCATTTACACTTACCGTATATGCCCTTTTAGTGACATCAAAATTGATACTGAAATGATATGTTTCACCGGCTTTATATTTCATAATTTCCGAATAACGGTAACCGGCTTTTGTTTTGCAAACACCCATTGAGTCAAAAACAATTCTGACAGCTGCATTACCATTGGCATCCTGTAATTCAACATGAAGTGTTCCATAATTATTTTGTGCAGCTATCAATGTAAATGTAACAGTTAGTGCTGAAGATGACGGGAAAATCCGATCGGCACGTGCATAATCATAGCGGTCGAAGTCAGTTAAAGAGAGACAACGTTTTCCGTCAATATATTTTTCAATTTTAACCGGCGCCCATAACGGACTATAAATATTCCAGCTGTCGAGTTCTCTGCCTTCAGGCAGGCTGTCAAACACATCATTAACCTGAACTGTTATTTTATCTTTAACAGGAACCGGAATACGTGAAATCCATATATCCTCTTTATTCATGCTGTAGGTTACCCAAAGGTTACCGTCGGGAGGGGTGCCATTTCCTTCAAGTATTCCCCGAACATACTGAGGTCCGTATGATTTGTAATTACCTCCATAGCGCATGGTTGAAATTTCACCATTGACCAGAAGAAGATTACCGTAATGTATTCCGTCGTTGCTTGTCGAAATGGCCAATGGCCAACGGAATTCAGAAGGATTATATACAAGAGCATAACGTCCGTCGGAAGTACGCTGTCCCCATATTTTTGCATTTCCGTTAATAATTTTTGGTGCCCTTATCGGATTATAAAGCCATGTTTTGCCATCATTTATGCTTATGGAAGAGAGAGCATGTTTCCACAAGCCTACTACCCTGCCATCAGATAAATGGTAAAAATTAAAAGCCTTATATTCTCCCTTGAGGGGTATCAGCGGATCATTTCTGTCAGCCTCTTCAGCCCATTGCTGCATCATCAGAGGATTACTTAGTAACTCATCACATGCTTTTTTAAAGCCTTTATCACGACTGGAAGTATAAAACGGAAAATCAGTATTCTTTTCATTCCATCCCGAATTATACCTGATAAAGTAAACAGGTCCGAAGCTGCCGTTCGGATATATTTCGCGTACAACCCTTCCGATGCCCTTACCGTCATTAGGAGCGTCCTTACCGTCCATGCAAATACCATAATAAGCAAGTGCCAGAAAACGGTTGTTTTTTGCAATATAAAATCCCATCCGTTGATGCATAACTGCATAAAGGTTTTGTGCAATACCCGGATATCCCTTTTTTGTTGTTCCGTCAGGAATTTTATATACAGGAAACAGAATCATGGGTTTTGACCAGTTATATCCATCTGCAGAAGTAACAAGCATGGTCTGAGACGGTGGTATGTGTTCTCCTACTGAATCGCTAAGATATTCGAGATAAAAACATTTATTCCAGTAGGCCAGCATAGGAGCATGATTGTATGTCCAGCCATACCCGTCAGCCTGATCGGGATATTCACGATTAGCCCTCATAACCTGAATATTATGAACACCTATAGCAGGAACAAGTTGTCCGTGGTGGTAATCAACATTTACAAGTACTTTACCTGTATATTTAACTGTATCCTGTGAGAATGAATGTAAATGATTCATCCCCAGCAAACATGAAAAGAAAAGGATTTTAACCTTCGGTTTCATTTTTCAATAAATTTATTCTTTTTGAATAATTTTTGCCACACCTTTTTATCAAGTTGAATAACAGTACCATGTTTATGACCTTCGGGCACCGAAATCGAACCGGTGATATCCGTAAAGGTTTTGAAATCATTCGTTTTTACAGCTCCATATTTATGTTCCCTATATGCGTCATAGAATATAATCCATTCATTATCCTTCCTGAGCCAGGCAGGTCCTTCAGTAAAACTATCGGTGAAAGGTTGTGAAACATCAGTAAAAGGACCAAGGGGAGATTTAGCGAATGCCACCCTGAGGTTTCGGTTAGGACGGGTATTATCTTTGAATACCAGTACAAAATCATCTTCTCCTCTTTTAATAATTACTGCATCAATAATGCTATAACCGGGGTCGAAATATAGTCTGGTATCTGAAAATGTTTTAAAATCCTTTGTGGTAGTATAGTATAACCGATGGTTATTATATTCATCCTCAATACCTTTGTCAAATTTAAAAGGGATAGTTGATGCCCAGACAATAATATATTCCTTTTTTGTATCATCGTAAAACAATTCGGGGGCCCATACGTTAACAGTAGTTGAATCCCATGCCATTACCGGAATAAATTTTTGTTCAGACCAGTGTATCAGATCTTTAGAATTTGCATAACCGAATCCCGGATCACCTTTCCATGAGGAAGTCCACACAAGATGAAATATTCCGTCAGGACCATAAATGACAGAAGGATCCCTCATAACCTTCTGATTTCCGACTTGTGGTTTAAGGAAAATGGTATCTATTCTGTTCCATGAAATACCGTCAAAACTATATAAAAAAGTCAGTCCTTCGGTTGCCGGTTCACGAAACGAAGTAAAAAGAAAAACAACTCTGTTGTTCCGGCAGGAAACAGACATTATCACTAAAAAGCCCAAACAAATAATTTTATTTCTCATATATCATATTATTCTTTCCAATCTAGAACCAACACCCAATCATTACCGTTTCTTTTTTCTCCTGGAGGGTCAAATTCACAAATTTTCCTGTTATTAATGAAAGTCTTTATTTTATGATATTTGCCGTTACGAGGATTATACCATAATGACTTTATTTTACCACCAGGTATTTTTGACAAATTTACCTTAATAGTATCGCCTGTATAAGTATATATAA
>CAZBCB010000230.1:0-5517 GCA_964489905.1 uncultured Bacteroidales bacterium | reverse complement strand
AATGAATCAACAATTTATTAAACAACTGGTTTTTATTGTTTTGTTTTCCCTTTTGATTGTCAGCATTTTTTTTCTTAAAAGAGAAACTATGCCCAAAACGGGTGAACCGTTGCGTTTAGTCCCGGTTGATGCGGCAATTATTGTTCAGATTAATAATTACGAGGCTTTACTTAAAAAATTTTATAATCAAAGCGGTATCTGGAATGAATTAAAAAATACAGCATTATTTACATCATTAAACGATCAGCTGAGATTCATTGATTCAATTATGCATAAAGTTCCTGAAATGAAACAATTATTGACGGGCACTACCTCATACCTTTCATTTCATTATGCCGGAAGAGAAAAAATAAATTTTCTACAGATTTTTGAAATACCCAAAGGGTTGACGCAGCGCAGGATTAATTCCCTGATTGAGGAGCTTGTTGTTCGCTACGGAACTGTTAATGAAAGAAATTATGATAGTAAAAAGATTTATGAGATACGTTTACTTGATACATATAAAACAAAAGGAATATCCTATTGTTACATCAATAATTTTTTAATAATAAGTTTTTCATCACTTTTGCTTGAAGATGCAATCCGTCAGTCTGATAATGATGTTTCGGTTACTGACCAGAAAGGTTTTTACAGGGCATTACAAACAGCAGGCAAAAACGTTGATGCGAATGTTTTCATTAATTTCCGGAATCTGCCAAAGTGTTTGTCAGCAGCGGTGAACAATGAGTATAAAGCTGAGGTAAGGGCTTATACGTCGTTTGCTGAATGGGGAGAACTGGATGTTAATCTGTTAAAGGATGTTTTTCTGCTTAACGGTTTCATCCTGACTTCTGATTCGGATAGTTATACTTCTTCAATATTTTATAGACAGAGTCCACAAAAGATAACGGTTGACGAAGTTTTGCCTTCATCTGTTGCATCATTCTTTGTGATGACTATATCTAAGGGAGATCAGTATTTTGAAGATTATCATAAATATTTGAAAGCAACCGGCAGATATAATCAATATTCCCGTAGCCTTGACGTATTGAAAAATACTTATGAAATTGATTTCTTACAGGAATTCTTACAGATTTGGGATAATGAAATAACGATTGCTTTTGATGCAACTGTTACTGATGAGACAAACAAACCTAATTCTTATCTTTTATTGAAGGTAAAAAGTCAGAGTCTTGCTGAAGAGAGGTTATCTTCGGTTATACGAAGAATGAATCAGAAAGAATCAGGCAACTTAATAAATAATATTAAGATTTATAAAATTGACAATGAACTATCTTTTAAGATATATCATTTACCAATCAGGAAATTAACAGGAAAAATTTTCGGAGAAATTTTTGCAAATGTTGATAATCACTATTTTGCATTTGTTTCCAACTATGTGGTTTTTTCAAATTCGCCGGAGGCACTTGGCAAATTGTTGCATGACATTGTCCTTAACAAAACCATAGTAACAAATCCGGCTTATAAAGATTTTAAAAGCAATCTTTCCCCGAAATCGAATCTTTATTTTTATACCAATATCGGGAAAGCTAATCTGGTATTCACAAAATATCTTTCAGACCGCCTGTTAAGCTCATGGAACCAGAATATTGAGGCATTTCAGAAAATTCAGGTTTTCGGGTTTCAGATGTATACAAGCAATAATATGTTATATACTAATCTTATGCTGAAACATTTCACTGATTTTAAGGATCAGCCTCATACTGTCTGGGAGAGTCGCCTGGATACAACGATTGATATTAAACCGGTTTTTGTTTTAAATCATGTTACAAATCAGAATGAAGTATTTGTTCAGGACAAGAACAATACCATCTATCTTATTAATCAGGCAGGGCGGATTTTATGGAAAATTAATCTTGCTGAAAAGATAACAAGTGAAATATACCAGATTGATTACTTCAAAAACAGGAAACTGCAGTTATTGTTTTCCACGCGTAATTATTTACATCTTCTTGATCGCAATGGAAATTATGTGGAAAAATATCCGGTAAAATTAAGATCTCCGGCCACAAATGGTCTGGCTGTCTTTGATTATGAAAAAACCAGAGATTACCGGCTTTTTATTGCGTGTGAAGATCGTAGGGTGTATGCTTATAATGTTGACGGGTCTTTGGTCAAAGGATGGAGTTTTAACGAAACTGAAAGCATGGTTACACAACCTGTTAATCATTTCAGGGTTGGTACCAGAGATTATCTGGTATTTGGTGACAGGTTGAAGACTTATATTTTAGATCGCCGTGGTAATACAAGAGTCCATGTTGCTGAATATTTTCCAAGATCAGCACAGAATAATTATATACTCGACTATTATGGTAATGAAACAAAGGCACGCATTGTGGTAACTGATACAACCGGGCTGGTACATTGCATTTATTTCAATGGGAATCATACAACAATTGATTTGGGGCGGTTTACAAGCAATCATTTTTTTGACTGTAAGGATATTGACGGAGATTATAAAGCAGAATATATTTTTCTTGATAACAATAAGTTGAGTGTTATTAAAGAAAATAAAACCTTACTTTACGAATTTACGTTTAATAATATAATCCATTTCAGGCCTATGTATTATAATTTTGGTATTAAAGACAAAAAGTTAGGTGTTGTTTCTGATGAAGATAATCTAATTTTTCTGATTAATAATGATGGTCAGCCCTATAAAGGATTTCCGCTGAGAGGAAATTCTCCTTTCAGCATTGGATATTTAAACAAAAATTCCACAACTTTTAATTTAATTGTCGGAAATAATGATAACTTTTTATACAATTATACAGTACAATAGTATAATAGACTAAAGCTATTTGAAATGAAAAAGTCAAGTTTAATAAATCTGCTGTTTTTTAGTATTTCTCTTATTTTTTCCCTTGCATGTACTGAGAAATATGATTTTGATAAACTCTCAAAACAAATAGTGTATGATCCGCATATTGATGCTCCGCTTATAAAAGGATCGCTCACAGCTGCAGATCTTTTCCCCGAAGATGATTCAATTGTAAAAACTAATGGTGATACTGTTGTTCTTGTATTCCGTGAAGACACATTATATTATATTGATGTTAATGACTTTTCGGGAATACCGAAACAGGATACATCAAATCATCTGGTTATTTCAGCTGTTCCATACCCTGTTCTTCCGTTTGAAACGCTCACCATTGATACGGTTGAAAACTACAATTTAACACTGGAACATGGAATGCGTCTTGACAGCGTGTTTACGAATGATGGTGTTATTATGATTGAGATCAGGTCATCATTCAGGCATACCGGAGTGATAACTATATACAGTCCCGATGTTATAATAGATGGTCAGCCTTTTCAGAAAGATTTTAACATTGACAGAAATGACGGGACTTTTTACGGGGTATATTATTATCCCTTACAAAATACTAAAATATTGGTAAACAACACACCGGAAGGACAAGGTTATTTACGTAATTTTTATCATCTGGTGCTATATCGTAATCCGGGGCAGGGAATTAATATTGGCGACAGGGTTGAGGTGAACTATTCAATTACTGATCTTGATGAATTTGAATCAGCATTTGGTTTTGCAGGAAATGATACCTACTTGGAAGACACAATTATTGCTACAGGTTTTGAAGGGCTGCAGGGTGTTACAGGTACTTTTAAAGTTAATGATCCGCGCATCAATATAACTTATGATAATTCATTTGGTATACCGGTTGGTGTTAATTTATCTGTTTTAGGCTATTTCAGTGAAGGAGGCAATGTTGTTGTTGATTTACCCCAAAGAATCATGAATTCCTCTGATAACTATTTACAGCCTGACGTAAGCGGAAGTTTTAATTACAACAGAAGCAATGTGCCCAATATTGATCAGTTGATGCGTTTCCCTCCTCCTGATAGTCTGAATGCTTCAGGCGGAGCTGTTGCCAATCCCGGCAGTACAGATGCCCGTAATTTTATGCTTAAAAACAGCAGAGTAAGAATTGGTCTTGAAGTTGAGATTCCCCTTGCATTTGAAGCCAATCTGCAAATAAGAGATACATTTAAACTGGATATGAAGGATACCAAAGCGGGTGACTTTGTTGAATATGCTAATCTGCACTACCGTATCCGCAATGAATTTCCGGTAAATATAGATCCTTATCTTATTTTATACGACTCTGTTGCCGGGATTAATCTGGATACCATTTATCTGGCTGAATCCTTGTCAGAGTCTTTTATTAAAGCAGCGCCGGTTGATGTACACGGGATTACATTATATGATCAGGTGCAGGAATATACAGGAGTTATTCAATTTGACAGCGAGCTTATTGATAATTTCTTTAATGAAGCCAACAAAATAATTGTTGTAGGCAGCTTCAGTTCTTATCAATATAAGAATATAATTATTCTCTCAACGTATAAATTTGACTTCAGGTTTAATCTTGAAGCTCAGATAAACCATCAGACCAGTTTTGAATAAAACAACCAACAGGCATTATCATGAAAGCATTGACTTATAAATTACGATTTTTTTTAACAGCAATATCAATTTTAATTGTCAGATCAATTATAGGTCAGGAAAGCAATACGATTTATTATATGAAAGGGGTTCCTCAGTCATATCTGGTAAACCCGGCAACGCAACCTCGTTGTAACGGATTCCTGGGGCTTCCCACTTCGTCGCCACTGCAATTTCATATTGAGAATTCAGGATTTTCTTTTGGTGACGTTGTCTTTCCTATGGGCGATTCACTTATTACTTTTTTGCACAGAAATGCTGACAAGGATAAATTTCTCAATACACTATCGCCCATGAATTATACAGGTGCATTTGTGTCAACCAATTTGTTTTCACTTGGATATCGCAGCGGTGATTATTATTATACATTTGATTTCTCCGAAAAGGTTTATACAGGGTTTTCTTATACAGATGACCTTATTTCACTTGTGCTTAAAGGAAACAGAAGGGGCGACAATTTTGATTTTAGCGGCACCGGTGTTGTTTTGCTTAGTTATTTTGAATATGCCACAGGTGTGTCAAAAGTGGTTAATCAGCGGCTTACTTTTGGATCTAGGTTTAAAGTATTATTCGGACATGCCAATATTTCAATGCAAAGCAGGGATGTTTCTTTGCTAACGGAAGAAGACTGGACATTGAAATCAAATATGACTGTTAGACTGAATATTCCAGGCCTTGAAATTCCTTTTGATGAAAACGGTGAATTTGTAATTGACTCGGTTCATTTTGATGAATCGTTTGATCCTGTGGATGCTGTGCAGAGTACTTTTGGTAATCCGGGGCTTGGACTCGATTTGGGCATGCATTATCTGCTTTCTGATCAGCTTACTTTTTCCGCAAGCTTAATTGATCTTGCTTTTATCAGGTGGAATTCAAATCCATATAATATCAGGCAAAATGCATCATTTGTTTATCAGGGTATTGAGGTTGATCTGAATGATACCGTTGACCAGATGGAAAAGTTTCTTGACAGTCTGAGTTCGGTATTTAGTTTCTATGCTGACGACAAAACATATTACAGCATGTTACCTTTAAAACTCTATGTTGGT
>CAZBCB010000229.1:0-5518 GCA_964489905.1 uncultured Bacteroidales bacterium | reverse complement strand
AAAGGATATTCCTCAGTCAATGCCTGTATTTTCCCAATAGTACCTGAATCAAGTAATTGCGGGTTTTTGAGATATCCTATTAATGTATTGGCGTCAATCATAATTCAAATGCTACCAGTTCACAAAAGCCTTGTTAAAAATATCCTCAATCAATAATTTCATTATTTTGTCAGTTAATTCTGTCTTTACGCTTTCAAAATTCTGCGATGAAGGATAATCTTCAAAGCGTGAAAAAGTGGCTTCATAATCCTGATCTTCCTTCACTGAACAGGTATATTTAACTTTAATGGTTATTGTAAACCGGTTTTGGGCTGCCTGATCGGCAGTTATTGATACAGGCTTAACATCATACCCGGTAATGGAGCCTTCAAAATCAAGGTCTCCTAATCCATTTACCAGTATCAGCTTTGTATTGGCCTGAATATAGTCTTTTAACGCATCAGTAAACTGCTGGCTTAATGAGGGTTCAACAATCAGGGCATTATTCTGGAAATACTGTACGGAAACCGTTTTGGCTTCAGGAGGTATGGAGGCATCTTTTGTTGAAATCTTAAAAGTAAAGCAACTGTTTGCCAGGCATGAAAAAAATAATATGGTAAAGAAGTTTATTACTCGGTCCATTGCGTTTTACTCTATGTTATATTCTTTAATTTTGCGGTATAATGTTCGCTCGGAAATACCCAGTTCATGGGCTGCACTTTTCCTTTTGCCATTGTGTTTTTCAAGAGCCTTGATGATAAGTTCCATTTCTTTGTCAGCCAGTGAAAGTGACTCATCAATAATTTCCTGTGTATCCTGAATATTTGATGGCTGAGGTTTAATAAGTTCGTATTTTTGTGTCACGGGTTCCTCTTGTGTGTATGATTCAGCATCGTTATAAAGCTTTTGAATAAAGCCGGCATTGCCTTGATGTACTTCGGTTGCCCCCGGACCATGTCTGATAATTTCATAAACGAGTTTTTTCAGATCATTGACATCGTTTTTCATGTCAAATAAAATCTTGTACAATATTTCTCTTTCTGTTGCAAATGTTTTTCTGTCGATAGCATCGTATAGTGCAGGCAATTTTGATTCAGTATAATCAGGAAGGTAGCTTCGCAGAATATCTGCCGTTATTTCCCTTTGTGATTCAATAATTGAAATTTGTTCGGCAATATTTTTCAGTTGCCGTATATTCCCCGGCCAGCGGTAATTAACAAGCACATTCAGGGCATCTTCAGTAAGCGTAATGGCAGGCATGCGGTTTCTTTCAGCAAAATCAACCGCAAACTTCCTGAAAAGAAGACCAATATCTTCTTTTCTGTCGCGCAAAGGAGGTATGTCAATAGGCACCGTATTAAGCCTGTAATACAGATCTTCACGAAAACGGCCCTGCTGAATGGCGTGCTGAATATCAACATTAGTAGCTGCAATAACCCTGACATTGGTTTTAAAAACTTTTGAAGACCCAACCCTGATAAATTCACCGGTTTCAAGAACTCTCAAAAGCCTTACCTGGGTTGAAACAGGGAGTTCAGCAACTTCATCCAGAAAAATCGTACCTCCGTTAGCAACTTCAAAATAACCCTTACGGCTATCATAAGCTCCTGTAAATGATCCCTTTTCATGACCAAAAAGTTCGGAGTCGATTGTTCCCTCGGGAATTGCACCACAGTTAACTGCAATGTAAGTTCCATGCTTGCGTGAGCTATATTGATGAATGATTTGCGGGAATACTTCTTTTCCCACACCGCTTTCACCGCTAATCATAACCGACAAATCAGTAGGGGCCACCTGAATGGCAATATCCAACGCTCTGTTTAATAATGGCGAATTACCGATAATACCAAAACGCTGTTTAATCTTTTGCAATTCATTCTTATCCATTCTCATCCTCACTTAACCTGACAAAATTACAACATATTTCCTTTCAAAAAAAAATTACTGTCATTTTTTCATATTACAGGTATCCGTTAGCCGGTTTCAAAAACTTGATTAATTTTACAAGATCAGTAACTGTATCAGAAACTGTTTTTAATATCTTATAGTATACTAAAACTTGTATGAAATTCATAGCCATTATCCCTGCCCGTTATTCATCGACCCGTTTTCCGGGGAAACCTCTTGCAGACATAAAGGGCAAACCGATGATTCAGCGGGTTTACGAACAGGCCTCACAGGTTTTTGACCGGACAATGGTTGCCACAGACGATGAACGTATTTTAAATGCAGTACATAACTTTGGCGGTGCAGCTGTAATGACATCATCAGCCCATAAAAGCGGTACAGACAGATGTGCCGAAGCGCTGATTAAAGCAGAAAATCATTTTTCAACCGCTTTTGACGTTGTGGTTAACCTGCAGGGTGACGAACCGTTTATTCAACCTGCACAATTAAAACTTATTCAGGCATGTTTTAAAGATCGGTCAGTGCAGATTGCAACCCTTATAAAACCTGTCCGGAATAATGAAGAACTCTTTAATACCAATAAACCCAAGGTAATTATAAACAATAAGCAAGAAGCAATTTATTTTAGCCGTTCGGTTATCCCCTTTGTAAGAGGAATTGATGAAAAAGACTGGATCCTTCATCATCAGTTTTACATACATATAGGTATATATGCTTTTACCCGGGATACTTTATTGAAAATAACAAAGCTTAATACTGCCCTGCTTGAAAAGGCCGAGTCCCTTGAACAGTTGCGATGGATTGAAAACGGATTTGCTATAAAAGTTGCAATTACCGAACATGAAAGCATTGGCATTGATACACCTGATGATCTGGAAAAGGCATTAAAAATGTATAACCCAGATTCGTCAATTGAATGAATTATTTAAAAGCACATTGCGTTTCTATTGACTAAACCCGGATATACTAAAATGATACTTTCATAGATACTCTTACTCCAAACGGGCTAACGTCAGGATGATCAAGGTATGAAAACCTCCACAAAGCATCAATACGAAACAACCTGAAAATATTTTCAATGCCTGCACCCGCTTCATAATATGGCTGGTTAAGCCCTGTTAACCCTGCAGGAAATTCCATGAGGTTTTTGTTTTTTTCAGACAGGCTTCCGTACAAAACATGGCAATGAACCACTTCACGCCAACGAAGCTTCCTGATAAGAGGAATGCGGTTTAAAAAGAATCCCTGAAAATGCTGTTCGGCTAATAGGCTGATGTACTGGTCACTGACAAATTCATAATAATTCATCATATTAAATGCCAGCGGGTCATATACATAGGTTTCATTACCTTCATGCAGTTTCAGCAAAGGATAAGGAATATTACCAAATACCTTACCTGCAGAAATGATGTATTTAAAGTAGCCCAGCGGATTTGTCTGAATCCAGTCCGTAACTCTAAGGGATACTTTGAAATATTCAAAAGGACTGTCCAAAAATCCTTTTATGCCATAAGTCAGATCAAGATCAAATACGGGATAAACCGAACCCAGGCTGATACGCTCGAATTTACCCCAGAGAAACTTTTCACGATAAGCAAAATGAGTACTTAATGTTAATTCAGCCGATGTAAGTGAATGATCTGAAACAGTATCACCCGTTAATTCATAATAATTAAATGGCACATACGGCGTGGCATATATGGTTTGATAATTGAATTTCAATGTATTAGAAAAACCGAGAGCCCATTCGTGCTCATAGTAAGCATTATACTGATCGACCATCGTTAATTTATAGTTAGGATTACGCCGGACAAATGATACCATGTAATTATCATCCAGAAAAGCATTTTCGCTTTTACCCAGTTGCCTCATGTCATGATAATACGATACCTTTGCCGACCTTCTCGGATTGGTATTAAACATATACATTAAATACAATCCGTATTTAAAGCGATTATCACGGAAACCATAAGCTACGTGCCCTCCGGGCATTACCTTTGTACTGAATGCATTGCTTGTGCGCCCACCGATTCTTAACCGCAAACCTTCAACAGGATTACTGCTGATGGTGGTATAATAAGGCCCTATTTCAACAGGTCCGGTAACTACATAATAATTTGCTACCATATTAACAAAACCATATATCAGCTTATATTTAGGCACTTTCTTAACCGAGTCCACCATTTCATATACTTTCAGATCTTCCTCCTCAAGGTTTGTTTTTCTATTGTTTTGCCAGTATAATTCATCTCTGTCAATTTTATCTTCAAGCACATAGGTGTCAGTAGTAATTTTTTTCACCGTTTCGGGAATCGGCTTATCAAAATATATACTGTCATAAACAGCAGTCTTTCGGCCAAAGAAACCATACGTTTTTTCAATTACATTAAAATCAATCACCAGTTCCTCTTTGGTCAGAAACCAAATAGTATCATTAATATGGCTATATTCATAAGTAGCAACCATATCTTTGATAAGATTCAGGTTAACATCAGATGATACTCTTAGTTGAACCTGTTTAATTGCAAAAGAGGTATCGGCAACCCAGAAATAACCATGAAATGTCCTTTCCTGCTTACGCTTAGGTTTAAATGATATTTTATAACACCAGTTACTGCCAATAAATGCGCTGTCTTCAAGATAATACTTATAATACATGCGTCCGAAATCGGCAATGGGGCTAATAAAACCAGGGTCGAAAAAGAGTATGAAATTATCATAAATATTGAGCTGCTGATACATCTTACCTGAGAACTGTGAAACAGTTTTGTTTTCAATACCGCTGACCTTAAATGCCTCAATTACCTCGCGGTTTACAGGAGGGTTTTTTGAATAATATATTCTTGAAACTGTTTCTGAAATCAGCAACGGCAGGTAATTTTTATTGAATAATTGCGATGAATCAACATAATCAAAAACAAAACTGAAATCTTTCAGTATTCCCTGATCCAGCATTTTGTGGTTAACATTATTCAGATCGAGCCTCAGTTTGGTATATGCTTTATATTGATATGACTGTAAACGCGAAGGATCATTTTTCTTTTTATTTGCATTTATTTCTCTGAGTATCCTGAAAGCCGGGTTTTCTCCCGGTTTTATGACCACAGCTTCAATGGCTATTGATGTCGGAACCAACCTTACATCTATTACCTGTTGTTTGCCCTTAAAGACAGGAACTCGTTTAATTTCATATCCAAGACTTGAAAATAACAATGTATCGGACGGATTGGTGGTTGATATAAAATATGAACCATCCATTTCACTGATTGTACCAACAGGACTATGCTGAAAGCAAATATTTGCAAAAGGTATGGGCTCATTAGTAGCATCATCTATTACTTTACCTGTAACTGTTGTTTTTTGTGAAAACAGGCAATGATTGACAGAAAACATAAAAATCAGTGTATAAACTATTATCCTGTTCATTGCCCTTATGTTAAAAAGATATTTTGTTGTAAATATAGGCTATTTGTTTACGCGGATATAATTTTATTGTTTTTTACGAATTTTAAAACATTCCAAATTTTATGCCGAACGAATTCTAATTTCAGATTTTCTGTTTACTTTTATTTCTTTCAAAAATTTATGTATGAATTCAGTACTTCCCGGATTTTTTTAAAATAATGCTTTC
>CAZBCB010000228.1:0-5545 GCA_964489905.1 uncultured Bacteroidales bacterium | reverse complement strand
ATAAAGCACAGAATAATAGTTAGTTTGTCGATTACAAAAAGTCCGGTTATTTTAGAAATACAGGTATATCTCAAAGGTTATGCAATTTAAATACACAATAAAGAAAGCCGGTAACGTATTTCTTTCGAACCATACATTTTTTATTTTACTGGGCATACTTGGATTTTTTCTGGCCTGGTTTTTTTATAAAAAACAGAAAGAGCAGTTCAGGGAAATGAATGCACGCGAGCTCATTGCCATGGCTGAACTGAAAGTGCAACAAATAACTGATTGGAGAAATGAACGGTTGAGCGATGCCGGTTATATTTATCGTAACACCAGAATTATTAATTATTTCAGCAATATTGTCAACAAAACCGCACAGAAGACGGATACAGCTTATTCATTCGACTGGATGCAGGCAATGTATAAAAACGGACATTATCAATCTATCTCATTTCTTGACTCTGCTGAGCGTGTTATACTGAAAGTGCCTTCAGGAACAATAAGCCATTCAGAAGCCATTAAACCTTATCTCATTGAAGCCCGTTTGTCAAATACTATCGTTTTTTCTGAAATAAACATGGATAAAAATAACAACATATTACTGCATATTATTGTCCCTCTTAAAAATCAGACGCAAAAAAAGAATGAATTTACCGGATGGGTTGTTCTGTGTATCAATCCATACACCGATTTTTATCCGCTGGTTCAGAAATGGCAATACTCAGGTAAAACAGCCGAAGCATTAATTGTACGCAGAGAAAATAACAGCGTTCTTTATCTTAATGAACTCAGGCATTATAAAAATACAGCATTTAAACTCCGGTTTCCCCTTTCTCAGATCAGTCTGCCTGCTGTTCAGGCTGTGCTTGGCAATGAGCAGGTATTGGAAGGAACCGATTACCGGGGAGTCAGGGTACTGGCAGTCGCCCGTCGGATTCCTGATACAAGCTGGTTTCTGATAACCAAAATTGATAAAAAAGAATACCTTGCTTCTTACCGTCAAATGCTCCGTTATTTTATAATTTTTGTCATTCTGGTTATTTCAAGCCTTTCAGCATGGTATGCACTGTATATTACAAAAAAGAAGGCCAGAAACCGGCAGATTGAACTGCAGACAAAATATGAACGCGAACTCATGGCCACCCGGTATAACTATTTTTCACGATATGCCAACGACGCAATTATTCTGATCAATGAAAATCTGATTATTATTGAAGCCAACGAAAAAGCTACCGAACTCTATGGATATCTTAATCAGGAAATTAGCGGCATGCCGGTTAGCAATCTGTTTCATCCCGACGAAAGACACATGCTTAAATCAAAATTCCGTAATATCAGCAAAACACGACATGACCGGTATGATGCCCTGCAACTGCGTAAAGACGGGTCGCATTTTTACGCACAGGTAAGCGCAAGTTATATCAACCATAATGACCAACATTATTATCAGATTATTTGCAGTGATATATCACAAAGACTGGAAACTGAAAACAAACTGAAACATGTTAACCGGTTATATGCCTTTCTGAGTCAACTGAATATGGCAATAGTAAAAAATACCGATAAAGATGACTTGTTAAAAGAAATAACCGAAATAGCCGTAAATCACGGCAAATTTAAAATGGCATGGACAGGGCTTCTTGATGAGAAAGGAAACGTTGTCCCGGTATTCCGGACAGGTGATACCAAACATTACCTGAAAGATATCCGCATAACGGTTCATGATGAACCTTCGGGGTATGGCCCCACCGGTATGGCAATTAAAACCAATTCCATTCACGTATGCAACAACATTGAAACGGATACACGAATGACCTTCTGGCATAAAACAGCCGGTAAAAGTTTATTCGGTTCATCAGCTGCACTTCCGCTCAGACAACAATCAAAAGTCATCGGCACACTGAACCTGTATTCAGGTGAAAAAGACTTTTTTAACCAACAGGAAATTGAATTACTTGAAGAAATCACAAAAGATATAGCTTTTGCGCTTGATTCGTATGAGGCAGCCATTAAACTCAGAGAAAGTGAGGAACGTTTCCGGAGTTTTTTTGAACAATCCTCTGAAGGCATTATGCTTATTAACGAAGAGGGCAAAATTATTGAATGGAATTCATCAATGGAAAAAATAACCGGCTGGCCCAGGGATAAGATTACCGGTAAGTTTTTCACCGACGTTCAGATGCTTATGTTGCCACCGGAGAAAAAAAAAGAATTTGATCCGGAAACAATAAAACAATCCATTGCCGGTACATTTAAATCAGGCCAATCGGTGTATTTTGAAAAACCTGCTGATATTACCATTCTGACATCACAGGGCGAAACAAAGTATGTGATGCAAACCCTGTTCCCCATTAAAACACACGAGGGATACAGGATTGGTGTGATGATCAGCGATATTACCGAACGCAAAAAAGCCGAAGAAGCATTATCAAGAGAACGGGAATTATTGCGCACCATAATTGATAACATCCCTGCAGGAGTTTATATAAAAGATACTGAAATGCGCAAAGTTATTGTAAATAAAGCTGATCTTGAAGTTTTAGGCTTGCCTGAAGAAGAGGTAATCGGAAAAACAGACAAGGATTTATTTCCTCCTGAATCAGCCGGAAAATTCATAGCTGACGACCGCCGGGTAATTGAAAACGGAGAGGCCATAATGAATCGCGAAGAATTAGCCATCAATATCCACGGAAGACCTTACTGGCTGCTTACCTCAAAAATTCCGCTGCGTGACAGCAACGGAAAAATAACAGGGCTGGTGGGTGTGTGGAGCAATATTACCGAACAGAAAAAAGCACATGCAGAAATTGTCAGACTCACCAACCGGTTAAATCGTCTAACCGTTATTATTAAGGAATTATCATCAGTACGGACCCTGGAAAATATAATTTCCATAATTAAACAATCATCACGTAATTTAATCGGAGCTGACGGATTTGCCTTTATCCTCAGAGAAAACGATCAGTGCCATTATATTGAAGAAGACGCTATAGAACCACTCTGGAAAGGTAAAAAATTCCCGGTAACCGGATGTCTCAGCGGATGGGTTATGCTTAACAAACAGATTGCCATTATTGAGGATGTTACAACCAATCCCCGGACTCCGGCAGAAGTATATAGCAATACTTTTATTAAAAGTCTGGTTATTGTCCCTGTAAATATGCAGGAACCACTTGCTGCCCTTGGTTTTTACTGGAGCTGGAAATATAAGCCGACTGAACAGGAAACTGAATTAATAACCACATTAGCCGATGCTACAGCACGGGCTATGGAAAACGTAAAGCTTTACAATGAACTTGAAAAAATAGTGCTTGAACGTACAAATGAACTGACTGATTTATATAATAATGCACCATGCGGGTATCACTCATTGGATGGAAATGGTATGTATGTCAGGATTAATGATACCGAGCTGAAATGGCTCGGATATAACCGTGATGAAATTGTGGGGAAAAAGAAATTCGATGAACTGCTTACGGAAGAAAGCAGAAGAATATTCGCCCTTAATTTCCCCGTTTTTAAACAACAGGGTTGGATTAAAGACATCGAATATGATATGGTGCGTAAAGACGGGAGTATATTGCCTGTGATCCTCAGCGCCACTGCTGTTATGGATGATAACGGTAATTACCTCGTAAGCCGGTCGACCATAATTGATAACACCGAAAGAAAACAGGCCGAGGATACTATGTTTCATACCCAGACGAAGCTTGAAAGCTTAAACCAGGAACTGGAAGCCTTTGTTTATTCGGTTTCACACGACCTCAGAGCGCCGCTAAGGGCAATTGACGGCTTTGTAAGGATTCTGACCGAAGATTACCGGCAAATACTTGATGCTGAAGGTCAGCGTATCTGCAAAATTATCAATGAAAACACAACCAAAATGGCACAACTGATAGATGGATTACTTGCACTCTCACGTTTCGGCCGCACCGCAATCAAATATGCAATGGTTGATATGAACGAGCTTGCTCAATCAGTGTTTGATGAAATTATGGAGACAAACAAAGACAGAAAAATTGATTTTAAAGTGGAAATACTGCCACCGGCTCACTGTGATCAGTTGCTTATCCGGCAGGTGCTTTTTAACCTGCTTTCAAACGCAGTGAAATTTACACGTACTGCAGAAAAACCCCGGATTGAAATAAAGTCAACTGAAACAGATGCTGAAAATATCTATGTTGTAATTGACAACGGTTCAGGATTCAACCCTGAATACGCCCATAAGCTGTTTAAAGTATTCCAGCGCCTTCACAGACAGGAGGAGTTTGAAGGTACCGGCATCGGACTTGCAATAGTACAGCGTATTATTTCAAGGCATGGCGGGCGTGTGTGGGCTGAGAGCCAGATTAACAAAGGTTCATCCTTTTTCTTTACAATACCTAAATAGTTGACCTATGATTGAAAAAGAAAAAACAGACGTATTGCTCGTTGAAGATAGTCCGCAGGATTCAGAGCTAACTATTAGAGCACTGAAAAAGAATAATATAGCCGCTACCATTAAATGGCTTAAGGATGGCGCTGAGGCGCTTGACTATATTTATTGCAGGGGGCCTTATCAGGAGCGTCCGAAAGACACCTGTCCCAGAGTAATACTGCTCGATCTGCAGCTTCCAAAAGTTGACGGCTTTGAAGTACTGCAGGAAATTAAAAAAGAACCCTGTTTAAAATCAATACCCGTAATCATCATTACCTCATCAGCCGAGATATCTGATATAGAAAAAGCCTATAACCTGGGCGCCAACAGTTATGTTGTGAAACCGGTCAATTATGAACATTTTAACGAAACCGTAAAACATATAGGCCATTACTGGCTCAACATCAATCAATTCATTCAATAAAGTCACGTTAAATCCGGTATTATTAAACCATGGAAGAAAAAATACGCATACTGAATGTTGAGGATTTAGCCTTTGACTCAGAACTTGCTGAAAGGGAGATCAGAAAGGTGTTGCCCGATTGTGAGTTTCGCAGGGTTGAAACCCGGGAAGAATACCTCAGGGCACTTGATGAATTCAAACCCCATCTGGTCATTTCAGATTATTCGTTACCAACCTTTGACGGTCTTACCGCCCTTAAATTATTGCTCGAAAGAACATCATTAATACCCCTGATTATTCTTACCGGTTCGCTCAATGAAGACATTGCCGTGGAATGTATGAAAGCCGGAGCTGTTGATTATGTATTAAAAGAATACATTAAACGGCTGGGAAACGCTGTATTAAATGCCCTTGAGCAAAGCCGCATAAAAGCTGAAGCAGTAAAGGCACAGGCTGAAGCACAGGAAAAGCAACGGATAATCGAAAAAATTGCCGGTACTGTGCCCATGGAAGTCTATATTTTTAATCTTGAAACAAAAGAATTTATTTATAGCAATAATTATATAATTAAACTTCTTTATGATAACAGGCCCGATTCATTAAATTATACCGGGCCGGCAATTTCTGAAGAACTGGTACACCCCGATGACCTGCAGGTTGTTACCACCATGCCCGAAAAATATAAAACACTTAAAGACGAAGAAGTATTATCCTATGAATACCGTGTTAAAGACATACAG
>CAZBCB010000227.1:0-5550 GCA_964489905.1 uncultured Bacteroidales bacterium | reverse complement strand
ACCATATTTTGAACGCGTCCATTTATATTTTGGAACATAACCGGGAATAAGTGTTGGATCAAAACCAGGAAGTGAGTCAGTATAATAAGCCGGAATGGTTGGATCCATAATTAAGGTTGTATATATCGGATTAGCATAATAGTTATGCCATTGCCACTCTTCAAATCCCTTGCCGACAGTATTTACATAAGAAATTTTTTCTTCGAATTTAAATATTTTAATTAATTTCTGTTCTGCATTGACTCTGAAATTAAAACGCTCATAATCACTGTTTCTGATAATACCATCCTGTTTGTTATAACCTGCACTCACAAAAAATGTAGATACTTCATTCCCTCCAGATAATGATAAATCATAGTTTTGAACAGATGAAGGTTCAAAAACAATGTCCTGCCAATTATAAGTCTTTAATGTATCAGGCCGATCATTTAATGCTATGGCTGATTTTGATGACTCTTCAAGAACACTCATGTATTCCTGTGAATTCATCAGTTCTATCTTATTAACAGCATATTCCCATCCTCTATAAACATTTAAATTGGCTATCATTTTACCCGGAGTTCCTGTTTTGGTGGTTATAAGTATTACACCATTACCTCCGGTTGCACCATAAATTGCAGCTGTTGATGCATCTTTTAAAACCTCAATTGAGGATATATCTGCCGGATTAATGTTATTAAGATTACCACCAGGAATTCCGTCAATTATTATAGTAGGCTGAGTTCCATTAATAGAACTAATACCTCTGATTTGAATATCTGCACTTTCTCCCGGTCTTCCCGATTTTGCAGTAATATTAACTCCAGCAGCCATTCCTTGTAAAGCATGATCAATGCTTGGTATGGGTACTTTTTGTATATCTTCAGAAGAGACTGATGTAACCGCACCGGTTAAGTCACTTTTCTTCTGAACACCATAACCTACAACTACCACATCATCAAGGCTAATAACATCTGGTGAAAGTTGTAGATTAAAATCCGTCCTTCCTTTGATACTAATCTCCTGTGAAAGGTATCCGACATAGGAAATGACCAGAACAGCGTCTTCCTTTACCGACAATGAGAAATTTCCATCAATGTCGGTTACACAACCATTACTGGTCCCTTTTTCCAGAACAGTAACACCAGGCATAGGCGTGTTGTTCTCGTCCCTGATGTTCCCGTTAATGTTCACCTGCGGATATGCCTGTATGAAAATAAACAGAAAGGCCACCGCACTTAACAATTTAAAAAATAAAGGTTTTCTTTTCATGTTGTTTTAATTTTAGTTAAGGTTAAAAAAGGATTCATATTTTTTGGTCACTAAGGTTTCAGTAATTCTAAACATTCCATAATTGTCTCCTTTATATTAGATAACATTCAGAATGTTCAGCATAAAAAGTATAATTGCCGTAATAATTACAATAAGTGCAATCTCAATACCCATATATTTTATCCTCTTCATAAGAATTTTTATGATTAAAAATAAAGACATGTAAAGATTTAACGGTGTATAAAAACGTCATAAAAGAGGATTTTTAAACCGGGTGGAAAATTATAGCATAAAAGGGGAATTATTATGCATAAATATAAGTCTCTTATGTTATAAACCCCTTTAATAGCGGAATAAAGAAAAAAATCGTGCAGCCTTAATGAAAATATAAATTCAGAAAAACTGACGGGGTTAGGGGCACAGCTTCAGCATAAAGGCTTGTAAAGCTTGCTTCATCGACGGGAACGCGTGTATAATTTGAAAATCTTATATTTTCTTTATTCATTACGTTTAATACCGAAATCCCTGCATCAAGGTGAATTTTACGTTTCAATATCCGATAAATAATTGCTGCATCAAGCCTGGTATATGGGTCGGTATATTGCACATCTGTTAAAAGTGTAGATGGGTCGGGTAACCCCGAACCATATACAAATGCTGCTGATACATGTAATGATTTAATCTTTACAAGCCCTGCCAGTTTCACTTCATGCCTCTGATCATACAATGATGGCCTGTATTTTCCATCGGTGAAACAGGAAAATTTTTCAACTGTTTTACTTAATGTATAGGATGCCCAGAAAGTCTGCTGTCTGAATTCGGCTTTTATAAAGAAATCAATTCCCCTTGTTTTGCTTTCACCATCGTATGCATTAATATTTCCAACTTCCTGTATGTACCTCTTCATACCATCTGTTCGTCTCATATAACCTTCAATACTTGCTGCAATACCTTTCCGGTTAAATGCAATACCGGCAACCGCACTGCTGGCATTAAGTGAAGGCATACTTTTGTTTTCGCACAGACTCCATAAATATCTGTAATTGCCTGATGAATCAATAACCATGTTTTTAACAGCAAACTGATTATACAAACCCCACGAAGCATTAAGATTAAAAAATTTGTTTACTGAATATACCATTGATATGCGGGGTTGAAGAAATATTTTCCGGGAAACGATATGGTAATCAGCTCTCATTCCGGGTGATATCTTTAGTTTTTCCCAAATCGTCAAATGATCCTGCAAATAGAGATAAGGCAATGTAAGATTAGTTGCATCAGCTATAATACTATCATGTATCTCACTGTCATCTTTTTGCGTAAAATAATATAATACACCTGTTCCTGCTTCAAATTTATTTGATTCATTGATAATCAATCTGTTATCTGTTCTTGCATTTATTTCATTGATGTCTGAAAAAAGTTGTCTACTAAACTGATAAAACCATGGGCTGAAGCGCGATCTTTCAGCATATTCATCCTGTCTTTTATCGCTTTGTAAGGCAGAATAGCTTACAATAAAGTTACTCCGGTTAACTTGTTTCCAGTTAAATCCATAAAAGGCCGAAGCCCCCAGTTGTTTGTTTTCTTCGTTATAGCTAACCGACAATTTGTTATACTGACTTTCCTGATTCAGTGAATATGAAAAATCATCCATACCGCCATAAAGACTGATAAAATAATTGCTTTTTTTACCACTTCCTGAATATTTTATGTTCATATCCCTGAAAATATAATGCGGATAAGCATAATAATCAGCTTTACCACTCTGTCTGCCACGGCCTGAGCTGGTACTGCTTACAACTTCCTCAGGACGGTATAGGTTGTAATATGTCTGCCTGTATGCCAGCAATAAGGCTGATTTCTTAAATAGCGGAATACTCAATTTACCGGTTAGGGTCATATTATTGATACACATTTGTATCAATGGTTTTAAAAAATCACCATCAGCGCCTGTAATATCTACAATACCTCCCACCCTTTCACCATATTCAGCCCCAAAAGCACCTTTCATTATTTTTATGTCCTTTGCCATAAAAGGATTTATGGCGCTTATGTTGTCATTGAAATTTTTCATGCCAAACAATGTGAACCCGTCAAAAATCACCTGACTTTGCCCTTCATAGCTACCTCTTAGTATAAGGTCGGCTGATTGCTCACCGGCAGCCAGTATGCCCGGCTGAAGCCGCAAAAGGTTAAAAACAGCATTATCACCGTTTCCGGGAAGAAAATAGGCCACCTTATGATTCAACCTTGATGTTCCGGCAAGGTTTCCAACATTAATTGAACGCGATACGGCTGCTCCTTCAATAACTATCTCTTTCAGAGCAACAACCGACGGGCTTAGTTTCAGCACATAACCTGTGCCGGCGGGAAGAATTGTATCTAAAATATAATAACCGAGGTAAGAAATTGTTAATGAAAACATGCTGTCTGTTGATGAGGTAAAAGAAAAATTGCCCATCGCATCCGAAATAAGCCCCGAACCGTTAATCAGAATATTTGAAAACGGAAGTGATTCATTATTGATTTTATCCGTTATTCTACCTGCTATGCTGAATCTGCGAGGCCTGACTGTAACATTTACAGGAAATATAACATAAATACCTTCGTTATAATCATAAGCCAGAGGCAGGCCTTTTAGTAAATAATCCATTGCCTGGGATGCAGAAGCAAATTTTTTGTTTACTGTTAACACATAATTTGAAAGCTGTTTATCATCAAATGATGACATTATTCCGTACTGATCCCTCAGCGCAATTAATATCAGATTAAGAGAAGTATTCTGAAATCTGATTTCTATTTCCTGTGCTTTTACAGCATAATTAGCCAATAATAGCACAAACAGCACAAATATTCTGACATTCCGGTTTATTTTAATTCTTCTCGGTAATTTCATAAACCTTTTCAGATTTCCGGACAAATTGCAAATTAAATGGCCTGCATACTATCTCCAGGGTTGTTTCCAGCGAAGAACCCCTGTTAAAAGTCCCTGTGTAAGTATATTCATTAGGAGAATAGTATTTAATAACTATTCCGTATTGCCTTTCTATTTCTTCAAAGACCCTTCGAAGGGACACAGAGGTGAAACCAAAATGGTTCTCGAGCCATGATATAGTCTGATTTACATTTACATTACTTTGCACATTGAACGTGCCATCAGGGTTCAGTTCAGCTTTCTCTTTGGGATTAAGGATTATTTCATTTTTTAATCTGTTTTCAACCACTTTTACTTTACCGGTGATACAATTTACAAGGTATTAGCTGACTAGTGATAAAATATTAATACTTGTTCCCATAACCATTGTAGTACCTTTTGCAGAAATTACCGAAAATTTTTTCCCGTGTTTAACCTCAAAATAAGCTTCCCCTTCAAATTTTATTTTTCTTGAAAATTTCCAGATCAAAGGCTTGTAAGTCAATTCAGACTGTGCATTTAGCCGCACTTTTGAATTATCAGGCAGGTTTAAACTCAGATGCTTTCCTGCCGGAACACTCAATTTTACCTGGTAAACCTGCATAAAAACAGCCAGTCCGATTAATATCAGTACAGCAGCGGCTATGGCCATTTTTACCGGAGATATATCAAACGTAACATCTCTTCGCTTTTTGGCCACATCGAGTTTTTTTTCGAGGTCTGACCATATTTGTTCTTTGCTTTTTTCCCATTCAATGCCCGAGCGCGAAATCATCTCGAGATACTCCTGCAGAGAATCATCATGTGGGTCAATATGTTGCTGTTTTGTTGCCATTTATCTGCATAAATATTTTTTTAAAAATGCCAGTGTATTACTCATTCTTTTTTCCACTGCTTTTACGCTTATATTCAATCTTTCAGCTATTTCGTGATACTTAAGTCCGTCGAGACGCGCCATTAGAAATACTGTCCGCTGTTTCTCATTAAGTGAAGCCAGCGCCTTGGCAAGGTTAACCTTTAGTTCTTCATATCTCATTTGATCTTCGGGCGACATTTCGTGCATCTTAAGTTTTATTGCGTTTATATAGTTTGTTTCAAGCGTCTGATGGCGGTATTTACTGATAAACATATCACCTGCTATTTTATATAATAGCCCTTTGGCTGTTTGCTGGTTAACGATTAACTGCTTTTCCCATACACGCATAAACACATCCTGGGCAATATCAGTAGCCGTCTCCTTATCAGCACCGCGATATACAAGATAACTCCGGACAGCATCAAAATAATTGTCAAACAAATTTTTAAACGCTTCTTTTGTCAACTCTTTTAAGTTATGCTATTTTTAATCCGAATAAATTCACATTTACCCTAAATTTAAAACA
>CAZBCB010000226.1:0-5608 GCA_964489905.1 uncultured Bacteroidales bacterium | reverse complement strand
TCAAACCATATTTCAAAAATATCACCATAATTTGTAAGCAGTTCGATGAGTTGGTTACGATAATAAGTCAGATACTCCGGAGTTCCATATATAGAACTATTACGATCCCAGGGAGAAAGGTAAATACCCATCTTGATACCATATTCATCGCAGGCTGCACGAAGTTCTTTCAGAACATCCCCTTTGCCTTGCCTCCATGGTGAATTTTTTACGGAGTGTTCCGTATATTTCGAAGGCCATAGGCAAAATCCATCATGATGTTTAGCCGTAATAATTATACCCTTCATTCCTGCTTCTTTAGCAACTCTTGCCCATTGCCGACAATCAAGCTCAGTTGGATTAAAAACTTCAGGTGATTCGTCGCCAAATCCCCATTCTTTATCTGTGAAAGTATTGACTGTAAAATGCACAAACATATAATATTCCATTTCATGCCAAGCCAGCTGACGTTCAGTTGGAAGAGCACCATAAGGTTTTGGTTCTTCAGTACATCTTATCAAAAAAAATGTACTTACCAGAAGAAAAAGTAAGCCGCGTTTCATGTTATCTATTTTTAACAATTTTGACTTAATTTCATTCACTCAACAATATACAAAATGAATTAAACATAAAAATAATAAATAATGAACTTTCTTAAACGTATAATATTCATTCTTAACAAAATTACAAGATAATAAATATCAGATTTCATTGTATTCTCATTTCTGCTTTTAAACGAACATCTTCACTTGAAGCTCCAACCTGAACTTCGTAAACACCTTTTTCAACAATGAATGAATTATCTTTTTCAGAATAATGCCTTAAATCTTCCGTCTTTAGTAGAATTTTAACTTTCTTTGTTTCTCCCTTTCTAATACTTACGCGTTGAAAACCCTTTAACATTTTTATCGGTTGAATTTCCTTAGATGTTTTATTTTTTACATATAATTGAACAACCTCCTCACCATCGTAAGGGCCAACATTGGTCACATTCACAAAAACACATAACGAATCTCCAGAATTTATTTCAGAAGCACTTAAGCTTAAGTCGGAATATTTGAACTCCGAATAACTTAATCCATATCCAAAAGGGTATAAAGGCTTATTATTTAAATACATATATGTACGACCTTTCATTATTTCATAATCATTAAATGGTAATAAATCTTCTGTTGACTTGTAAAAGGTAATTGGTAAACGTCCTGCAGGATTATAGTCTCCAAAAAGAACATCTACAATTGCATTGCCTCCTTGTTCACCTGGGTACCATGCATTAAGCACCGCAGGAATATGGTCGTTTATCCAACTTATCGACAATGGACTACCTGTTTCCAGAACAACTATCGTATTAGGGTTGGCATTATACAATTGCATAATAAGTTCTTCCTGATTCTTAGGTAAGTTCAAATCACTCCGATCCTGGCCTTCTTTTTCAATCTGTGTATTCAAACCCAGCACTGCAATTACATAATCTGATTCTGATGCTATTTTTTTCTCATTGCTGTAAAGATCTTCTATATTGGTTTCAGGGACTTTCCAGCGAAGCTGTATTGTAGATTTCTCGTTATTTGCAAAATACTCGATTCTAATTTTGTATTCTTTTTCTACCCCCATATCCACTTCAATTGTATCTCGGGCATCATAATGAATCGCCCAACTGTCAAGTATCAACCTGTCATCAAAATAGAAGCGCACACCGCCATCATATATGAACACCAGTTTATATTTACCAGTTCTTCCTGGTGTAAGAATACCAGTCCATCGTATTGACTTTTCCCCGGAAATTACCCATGGATCAGGTGCCTGTTGACTTGGGTTAAAATCTATATTATTGTCTATTCTTCTTTTAGGTTTACCTTTCAAATTTCTATTACTGAAATATTCAGCTAAAAGTCCTTGGCCCGTAAACTTTTCAGGCCTAAAATATTCTTTCGAAATAATAGGAAAATCTTTTTTTGTTTTATCATTCCAAGGAACATAATTAATCTTCACCTTCCCCCTCAACTTATCTTCCAAAGCTTTAAGAACACTAACAGGTTCATTAGCTGATTCCTTGGCACTGTAATCTCCAAATTCACAGATTGAAGCCATGGGGCCAAATAAGGCAATGGATTTTATTTTTGTTTTATCAAGAGGCAGAATCTGTCGATCGTTTTTCAATAATACTATTGATTGCCTGGCGGCTTCAAGCGCAAGTTTCTGATGTTCTTTGCTACCAACCACACTCGGCGGAATAAAGTTATATGGATTGTCCTTTGTGTTTGGATCAAAAAAGCCCAATCTGAACCTTGACTTAAGAACCCTATACACAGCACTGTCTATCTGTGCCTCAGATATTATTCCTGAATTTAATGCATTTTTCAAGAAATTTTTATATACAAAACAATTATGACCACAATATCCGGCACATTCCAGATCTACACCGGCATTAATACTTGCTGCAGCAGCTAATTCTTCAGAAGACAAATACTTGTGTTCTGACACCACAAATCCAATTGCCCCGCAATCAGAAACAACAAAACCATCAAATCCCCATTCTTTACGAAGAATGTCGTATAATAATTTTTTATTGACAGTACAAGGAATTCCATTGATGGCATTGTAAGCTGTCATAATTGATTGAGCTTTACCTTCCTTTACTGCAAACTCAAAAGGAACCAGATAATATTCACGAAGTGACCTCTCAGATAAAATTGCATTGCAATAAAACCTATTATGCTCTTCATTATTGGCTGTAAAATGTTTTGGAGTTGCTACAACTTTTAAATAATTCTTGTCATTCCCCTGCAAACCTTTAATGAAAGACACTGCCAATTGAGAAGTCAAGAACGGATCTTCTCCATATGTTTCCTGAGTTCTACCCCAGCGTGGATCTCTTGCCAAATTGATATTTGGCGACCAAAAAACAAGAAGATCGCTATAAAGATCATTCTGAAATTTACCTTTTTCCAACTCATTCCACCTACCACGTGCCTCATCAGAAATAGCAGTTGCAATCCGATAAATAAGTTCGCTATTCCATGTTGATGCCAAACCTATTGCCTGGGGAAATACAGTAAACTTGCCTGGTCTTACAACTCCATGAAGAGCTTCATTCCCCATGTAATACTTTGGTATTCCTAAACGCGGAACTCCAGGTGATGATTCAATAAGAAATGAAATCTTTTCTTCTACCGTAAGTCTTGATAGAAGGTCATTGATTCTTATGCTTAATGGTAACGAATGATTCCAGAAAGGTTCATTATAGGTTTGCGCAAAAATCGCATTTCCTGACCAAACAAAAGAAAGAATAGCTAATAGCCGTTTTAATATATAAAGTTTATTCATATCGTTAAAATGATTTCTATATGAATCGCTTTTTTTATGGTTTTTTTACGAGTTAATTTAAAGTCAGAAATTCGTTTTAATTATTTCCAGTTCATTCCCATCATTAGAAATTTTCATAGTAACTATTCGATTCCCTGTGAATCTGAATACAATTTCGTCATCCTTACCCAGGAATGATTTAATTGCTCTTTTTAATGCATCACCCGCCATATCATCCGTTATTATCCATTTACCTTTCCCATCTGTGAATTCGGTTGTTCCTCCAGAATAAGCGGCAGCAAATTGCCGGGGTGCAAACCGTTGCGATGTTACTACTACCAGTCCGTTGTTTTTAACAAGCCAGGCTATATCAACCATAGTTTCTTTACTTATATATAATCCGCATAAGAAAGCAAGTTTGACAGTTTTAAGCTTATCTCGGGTTACATTTTCATCAAATACGACAGGAGAATTTGCCGGTGCAAATGATCTGTGTGGTGTGTTTTTATAATAATTACCGGCATTCCATGACAAACTTTCTTTTTTTACCATACCATGTGTGATAGTATGCCATGCTTTAATCCATTCTTCCGATTCAGGGCTGGTGTTGAGATTATATGCACCAAAAAGCCAGTCTTTCCAATATATATTTATTATTGTATCTTTCCCATTAACCTGATAATCTACACTGCAATAAATGTTTTTCCCCTGCCCCCATTCCGTATCATCAAAACGAATGATAGCAATCTGCGGCTCAAAATCCCTGAATGTGTATTGACGCGGATTAGCTGGTATATATTCTTTTGCAAAACGCCTGAACACTTCTCCACGTTCTTTTAAGCATACCTGGTTCTGGTTATCAAGTAAGTAGAGGGCACCTACATTTTCAACATAGGCTTTGTCTACACCAGCCCAATAAGCAAACAGAAGATTAGACCATAATTCACTGGCTGAATGACCCGGGAATGTGTTATAGTGCCACAAATCGAGGCATGCCCATAGCTCTTGATCGTATTGTAAACAGGCCCCCATGGCACAGGCTGCCCATACATTTGACCAGTTCTCCTTCATTTGTTTATATGCCGGGGTTATGCCGGCACGCGCAAAATTGTGGAATAGTACTGGCCAGACATGCTCTGTGTAAACACTCTTTGTTCCATAGCGTTTACATTCATTTACCAATGATTTTGCTCCTTTGTAAACAGCCTTATCGGCTGATTTAAAATCTAAACCATTGGTTTCAGCCAGGCTTGCAAGTTCAATACCCGGATAACGCAAGGTGAGGGTTATATTGCGAGTAATTTGGGTATGTTCCAGTTCATCATACATTATTCCCCATACTGCTGATGATTTGTTCAGAGCTTGCAAAACCTGAGGAGGAAATTTGAAAAGATGAAGATTCCCGGGTTGCTGAACCCAATCATGCCCTTCTGCATCTGGCATGGTAAGGCTCCAGTTTCCTGATTCAACATTTACAACTACTTTTAAACCCTTTGCATGAAAACTTTCACCCAATTTCTCCATTTTTCTGGCTTCATCTTCAACTGTCCCTTTGGGACCTCTATATTTGTAAACGACAAAATCAACACCCAAAGCCTGCATAGCAGTGAAATTAAAGAAGAGATCGGGCTCCCTCTTATCTCCAGAATTGTCAACTCCTAGATAAAATTTGTTAAGTGCTAAATTATTACTATGAGGTACAGTCTGGCCGTTTGCTTTAACACATAATAAACAATTTCCTAAAATGGTGTAAGTCATTACAATGAGAATGGACATCCTGATAATTAACTTATACCTTATTTTCATACATAATAAATTTATTCAAAATATTTTTTCAAATTACTTCACAATCAATTAATTCTATAAAACGGAAGCAGATATTTTTTCAATATTTATTCATTCCCAATACCCCATTGTTTGTTGGGTTCAGGCCCCATTTCGAGTACAAGTTCTCCTCCTTTAATAATTTCTGAATGTCTGATCCATGATCTATTAAGTGGTTTTCCATTCAATTTGGCAGATTGAATATAATAGTTGTCCTTGGTGAGATTATTTGCCTTTATTGTAAATACTTTCCCAGGATAAATCTTTCGGTCAAGATGAATAGTTATATGATTAAAAATAGGGGAAGTAAGCTGATAAACCGGATGTCCAGGACATATCTGATAAAGTCCCATCGCGCTCAAAGCGTACCATGCTGCCATACAGCCATAATCATCATCCATTTCTTCGAGATATCCATCGGGTGTAGCTTTATATATTCTGTCAATAATAGGCTCCGGGAAAAAACCATGCGTACCATATAGTTGAACAATTGGTTCTG
>CAZBCB010000225.1:0-5624 GCA_964489905.1 uncultured Bacteroidales bacterium | reverse complement strand
CTGATTTAATATTAATTATTTGAATTGGGGTGTATAAAAAAGAATTACATAATAAAATTCCTGATATTGAGAAATACAAACATCTGCTGGCTTTTCTGAAACAATACAAAAATGCAGCAATAGCATTCTCAGGCGGAACTGACAGTACATTTTTGTTAATGGCAGCCAGTGAAGTGTTTGGCGATAATGTTTTGGCCATCACCGCCAGTACGCCTTATATTCCAAAGTGGGAAATTGCCGAGGCTGATGATTTTTGTAAAACTCATAATATAAAACATAAAATAATTGAGCTGTCTTTTCCCGAAGTCATCAGGGATAATCCTGAGAATCGCTGTTACCTTTGTAAACATACCCTTTTCGGGATAATTCTTAAAGAAGCTCAAAATGAAGGAATCGGAAACGTTTTTGATGGAACAAATGCTGATGATCTGTCTGACTACAGACCGGGAATCAGGGCTTTGCATGAGCTGGGGATTATTAGTCCGCTGCTTGAATGTGGTTTCAGTAAAAACGACATACGGGAACTATCAAAATCTATGGGACTAAAGGTGTGGGACAAGCCTGCATATGCCTGCCTTTTAACGAGACTGCCTTATAATCAGGCGGTTAAGGATTCTGATTTTGAACGTATTGAAAAGGCCGAACAATTTATTGAAAAATCAGGCTTTCGGCCGGTAAGGGTGAGGGTTCAGGGTAATGACGCCCGTATCGAAATGAGCAGGGATCTTTTCATGCGTTTTATGGATGAAAATTTTTATGTAAAAGTGGTAAATTATATGAAATCACTGGGTTTTAGCTTTGTTTCTCTCGATCTTGAAGGATACCGCAAGGGAAGTTACAATTTAACAATAGAAAAATAATGCAATGAATCAGGAAGAACTCTTAAAAATTCTTGAAGATGTTAAAAGCGGCAGGATTGCTCCGGATGAAGCAATGCAGCTGTTTAAAGATTTTACGGTAAAGGACCTTGGCTTTGCCCGGCTTGATACACATAGGGAATTACGCACGGGATATCCTGAGGTAATTTTCGGGCAGGGTAAAACGCCTGAACAGGTAAGAGAAATAATAAAATATATGAATACCAGAAATAATAATATTCTGGCTACTCGTGTTACGGAAGAAATGTATAACGAAATCAGGAAAGAATGTCCTGAAGCCGTGTACCATCGTGAAGCCAGGGCAATTACGGTCAAAAAAATCGAAATAAAAATGCCGGATACTTTTATTGCAATTATTGCTGCCGGGACATCAGATATTCCTGTGGCCGAGGAGGCTGCTGTAACAGCGGAGATATTCGGTAATCGTGTTGAACGGATTATTGATGTTGGAGTTGCCGGAATACACCGGTTATATGATAAAATGAAGCTAATCAGACAGGCTCGCGTGAACGTTGTTGTAGCAGGCATGGAAGGAGCTTTACCAAGTATTGTTGGCGGACTGGTTGACAAACCTGTAATTGCTGTACCAACAAGTGTTGGTTATGGTGCTAATTTCGGAGGATTATCTGCTTTGCTCGGGATGCTTACTTCATGTGCAAGCGGTGTGAGTGTGGTTAATATTGATAATGGCTTTGGTGCAGGCTTTCTGGCAAGTATGATTAACAAACTTTAATCTCCTTTATTATTCTTGGCTCTGCTTTGCTTTAGGCAATGTAAAACTGAAAGTGCTGCCTTTTTTCTCTTCACTGACAACTTTGATTTTGCCTCCGTGTTTTTCAACAAACTCCTTGCATATAATTAATCCAAGGCCGGTACCTGATTCTCCTGATGTTCCTGAGGTTGAATGGTAAGTGTCAATCCGGAATAACTTTCCAAGCGTTTCTTTGTTCATGCCTATACCGTTGTCAGAAACGTTAATTTCAATCATATCTTCTTTGTCTGAGGCACTCACTTTTACTTCACCATCAATTTGAGTAAATTTTACAGCATTACTAATTAAATTACGCATCACGGTGGTAATCATATTTCTGTCGGCATAAACCATTGTATGGTTTTCAATTTTGTTTTTTAGTTTGATACGTTTTTTCTCTGCAGTTATGGAAAGGAAGTTAATGGTTGAGCGCACAATTTCAGCAATATCGATGTTTTCGGGATTAAATTTTATTTTATCAGTTTGTGTGCGTGCCCATTGCAATAAGTTTTCAAGTAAGTTGAAAGCACTTTCGGATGATACATTAATTAATTCAAGCAGGCCTATCTTTTGCTGGTCATCCATGGTGTAATACTCTTTGGACAAAAGTTCGGAAAATCCGATGATGGCATGGAACGGATTGCGCAGGTCATGGGCAATGATGGAAAAGAACTTATCCTTTGTCCGGTTAAGCCTTTCAAGTTCAGCGTTAATTTTAAGCAGGTTTTCAGCCTGAACAGCGAGTTCTTCTGTTTGCTGCTGAATCTCTTCCTGTCGTTCCTCGAGTAACCGGTTTGTTTCCTGAAGATCTTCAGTCCTTTTTCTCAGCTGTATTTCTATCCGTTTCAGTTTGGTGATATCACGCCCTATACCAACAATCCCTACAACTTCTCCATCTTTATTAATTAAGGGCACTTTGGTTGTTGACACAATAATTCTGTTACCCTGTTCATCAAGCCCGGGTTCTTCATAATTAATCTTGGGTTCACGCGTTCGCATTATGGTTTGCTCGTCTTCGTAAAATTGTGAGGCCAGATCGTGCGAATAGAAATCAAAATCAGTTTTGCCGACAAGTCCTTCAGGTGTTGAGCCCATAACGGTAGCAACTTTTTTGTTGGCAACAATAAAGCGGCTTTCTCTGTCTTTAATATAAATCACATCAGGCATGTTATCGATGAGAGTTCGGAGCTGATTGCGCTCATCAAGGATTGACTCCTTCATTTCTTCTTCAACGCGCATCTTCTCATGCTGATAACGGATAATGATATAAAAAATTACAAAAGATATTATTCCCAAGAGGATAAAGAATAGTAATAATTTAAAGCCGTTTGTCTGGTAAAAGGGAGGTTTTATGAATATTTCAACTGATCTGCCCTCTTCATTCCATACCATATCATTGTTCGAGCCTTTAACTGTAAAAATATACCTTCCGGGAGGCAGGTTGGTATAATTGGCAAATCTTCTTTCTGCAGGCGTTTCTACCCATTCATCATGGTAACCTGAAAGTCTGTACTTGTATCTATTCCTTAATGGTGCTACATAATCAAGTGATGCAAATTCAATAGTTATATCATGCAAATAATGGGGAAGAACTATCTTTTTGATTTTATTAAGGGCAGTTTTTGTGTATATACGTGCGTCATATGACTTGTTTTTTCCGGAAATTCTGAAATTAGTAATAACAATATCCGGAATATTCAAATTGTCTTTTATGCTGTCAGGATAAAAAGACACAAAACCATTTACTCCGCCAAAAAACAGTTCTCCTGAAGGTGTTTTATATCCTGCACAGGGATTGAATACATCAAACGGTAAACCATCTGATTTTGTATAATTTCTTACGTTTTCAGTTTTTGGGTTAAAACGTATGATACCGTTACTTGTGCTGAGCCATAAGTTTCCACCGTTATCTTCCAGAATACAGTATATCATATCGTCAATAAACCCCTGTTTTTGCGCATACATTTTGAATGACTCCGAGGTACGATCAAATTTATTTAAACCTCCGCCTCCTGTACCCACCCATAATATACCATTTTTGTCCTCGTAGATTGAAAAAACATCATTATTACTAATGCTGCTCGAATCACCGGGAATATTCCGGTATGATTTGAATGATGCGATTTCTTCTGGTGTTGATGCATTAATGTTTTTAACCATCATTCTGTTAAGCCCGCCTCCTTTGGTTCCAATCCAGACAGAACCTGATTTGTCTCGATACAACCTCATCACAATTCTTGAACTGATGGTAGATGGGTCATTTGCAGAAGACCTGAAATTAATAAATTTTCCTGTTTTTTTATTTAATATATCAAGACCACCCCGATTACCAATTCCCCAGTTGCCGATTAATAAATGTTCATCATCATATTCAAGCAGAGAATATACATGCATATTACTTAAGGAATTTGAATCGTTCCATAACGATCTGTAAACGGTAATCCTGCCTGTTGTAACATCCAGCTTATTTATACCCCCTCCGTCAGTGGCAATCCAGATTACAGGGTTATTATTCTCTTTAGTGGAACAAATGGCCAGTACATTATCACTGCTTAATGACTTGCCTGCATTGTCTGTTTTTTTATAAATGCTTAACCGTCCTGTCTTTTCGTCGATTCTTATTATTCCATCATTTCGTGTGCCAAACCATTGATTCCCTTGTTTATCAAATACGATAGCTGTAATAACCTTATTTTCAAAATATTTTTGGTGTTCAGGTCTTAAACTATACTGATCAAAATTTTTTGCTGAAGGGACTATCTTATAAAAACCATTATATCTGGTTCCTAACCAGATTATCCCCGACGAGCCCCTGTAAAGGCAGTTTATTACGCGATTACGGAAATAGTTTTCATCAAAGGAAAAAGAAACATTTTTATATGCCAGTGTCTTTGTATTTATTTCATATATTCCCTGATCACGGGTGCCTACCCATAAATTGCCATATAAATCGGGCAGTATGGTGAAAACTATTGTATATTGCCAGTTTTTGGTACCCGGCCGTGAATTATCAAAACAAAAATAAAAATGATTATTGCTCCTGTCAAATTTAATTAATCCAGATCCCCATGTTCCCAAATACAAATCGCTTTTCTCATCCTGATAAAGCGTAAGAATAACAGGGTTAAATGCTCTCGATTCGAAATTAACACGATAATTGACAAAGTTCTCGGTTGTTTTATCGAACCTGTACAAACCGTTTTCAGTTCCTATCCAAAGATAATTACTATTAATATTGTCTTCAATGATGCAGTTTATGTGATTACTTTCGGTCGATTTCGGATTTCGGAAATGTCTTATTTTCCCTCCTGAATCAATGCTGTTTAAACCTCCGCCTTTTGTACCAACCCAAAGAGTATTATTACTGTCACTATATAACGATAAGATGTAATTGTGACTAATAGAGGAACTATCATCCGGATTATGATAAAAATGTATGAAGTTGTCAGCGTCGGGGTTGTAAAGGTTTAAACCATTTTCAGTGCCTATCCATATATTGCCATTTCCATCTTCACATAATGCTTTGATAACATTGTTACTAAGGGCATCAGGATTAGTAGCCGAGGGCTTATAAACGGTGAAAGAATAACCATCGTATCGGTTTAAACCGTTCCAGGTTCCAAACCACATATATCCGCTTTTATCCTGAAGTATACAACTGATCCAGCTATGGGACAAGCCATTTTCAGGTGACAGATTTTCTATCTTCAGTGCCTGAGGAAATACTTCGGCAATTACAATTTGTAATAATAATATGATGAAAATGTATTTTTTCAATAGGCACACAATAAAAATTATATATTAAATGTAAAACTGGGCCTTATATATGAAAGTCAGGCTAAGTTAAAAGAAGCGGAACAAGAATATAAAAAAGCAATTGAAATCAAGCCCAAGGACCTTGAATTGAAGCACAGCCTTGGGGATTTATACATAAAAATGGATAACCTTGAAGAGGCGCTTACAACATTCAGGGAAATACTTGATTTGAAACCTGA
>CAZBCB010000224.1:0-5655 GCA_964489905.1 uncultured Bacteroidales bacterium | reverse complement strand
TAACCTGTCAGATAAAATAGAGGTCGTCAATAAAAATATTAGCCTGAATAATATAAAAGTCTTCGATAATATTGGCAATGCAGCTTTGATTGCTGGCAACTTGCGCAGCAGATACCTAAAAGATTTTCAATTTAATTTTTCTATTAAAGCAGACAACCTTCTTTTCTTAAATACAAAAAGCACTGATAACAAATTGTTTTATGGTACAGCTTTTGCGACAGGAACCGTAAATATCAATGGTACGCCCAAAAATATTGACATGAATATTTCTGCCCGTACTGAAAAGAACACCATTTTCAATATTCCGCTATCGCGGGAAGGGGAACTATCAGAATATAATTTTGTTCATTTTGTGAGGGATAATAATAGTCAGTCAGATGAGGTTGAAATTAATAACAAGTATAAGGTTGATTTATCGGGTATCCGGATGAATTTTGATCTTGAGGTAACTCCCGATGCTGAAGTACAAATTATTTTTGATCCTAAAGTTGGTGATATTATCAGGGGAAGCGGCTCGGGAAATCTGAACATGAAAATCAGCACGGCCGGAAATTTTGTGATGTACGGTGATTTCACCATCGAGAAAGGTGATTATTTACTGACACTTCAGAATGTCATTAACAAAAAATTTATTATAGAATCGGGCGGAAAAATTGTATGGAATGGCGATCCGTTTGATGCCACCATCGACGTTAAGGCCAATTACCGTGCCAGAGCTTCATTATATGAGCTTTTTGGTACCGAAGACCTTTTATCACAGGGTAAAATTCCGGTAGATTGTCAGATTGATATGACGGGCAAACTTATGGCTCCTTTGATAAAATATGATATTAACCTGCCCACATCTGATGAGGAAACGAAAATGAAGGTAAAAAACGCCATTAATTCGCCTGATGAATTAAACAAACAATTTATTTCCCTGCTTGTTTTAAATAGTTTTTACCCCCGGCCTTCAAGTGGAATGGCAGGTGGTTCCGTGTCATCGCCGGCATATTCCAATGTTGCAGGAGTTAATGCCAGTGAATTGCTTTCGAATCAGTTAAGCAACTGGCTTTCACAGATAAGTAATGAAGTTGATGTAGGATTAAACTATCGCGCTGATAACAGAGTAAGGGGAGAACAACAGATTGAGATGACACTTTCAACACAGTTGTTTAATGACAAACTGACCATCAACGGGAGTGTTGATGTTGATTATTCAACCAATGCTGCTGCCAAAGCCAGCAGCAATATTGTCGGCGAATTTGATATTGATTATAAACTTACGAAAAACGGCCGATTGCGTTTGAAAACGTTTAACCATAGTAATAATAACCTGTTATATGAGTATTCTCCATATACACAAGGTTTTGGAATTTTTTACAAGGAAGATTTTAATACATTCGGAGAATTACTTCAGCGATACTGGAGAGCAATAAGCGGGAAAAAAGAAGAAAACGAATTTAAAATCAGAGATGAAAAAAAAAATGATAATACTTAGTTAATAATTCACGGGTAAAAATAATTTTATATTCTAACCGTTTTAATAATTTTAGCGAAACTAAATTTTATAATATATGATTTTATTGCTTTTACAGGGAAATTTAACAGAACAGGCTGCAGGCGCAGCAGCAGGTGCTGAGGCAACAGAAAAAACCATTTCTTATTTTGAGCTTGCCCTTAAGGGTGGTTGGCTGATGATTCCAATTGCTTTGTTATCCTTGGTTGCGGTTTATATATTTTTTGAGCGGTTCATGGCTATAAGGAAAGCCGCCAAAATAGATGTAAATTTTATGAACCGTATTCGTGATTACATTCATGAAGGTAAGCTTGAACCTGCCATGGCACTTTGCCAGTCAATTGACAATCCGCTGGCACGCATGATTGAAAAGGGTATTAGCCGCATAGGCAGGCCTCTTCAGGACATTAAAGCAGCTATTGATAATATCGGCCAGGTTGAAATCTATAAACTTGAGAAAGGCCTGGCAATATTGGCTTCATGTGCCGGTGGCGCACCAATGCTTGGGTTCCTTGGAACTGTTTTAGGCATGGTAAAAACATTCTATGATATGTCTGCAGCCGGTAGCAGTCTTGATGTGGCTTTACTTGCTAATGGCATTTATATAGCCCTTATTACAACAGTAGGAGGCTTGTTTGTGGGCGTTCCTTCCTATTTTGCTTATAATTACCTTGTAGCAAAAGTTGAAGAATTAGTCAACAAACTTGAAGCTCATTCAGTTGAATTTATGGATTTACTACATGAGCCGGTGAAAAGTTAATGAACAAAATATTATAAACCATGGCAATACGATCGAGAAACAAGGTGGAAATAGGATTTAGCGTGGCAGGGATGTCGGATATCGTATTTTTATTGTTAATATTTTTCGTGCTTACCTCCACTCTGATCGCTCCCAATGCGCTGAAACTCTTATTGCCCCAGAGTAACAGTCAGGTTCAGGCAAAGCCAATAACCACAGTTTCTATTACCGCCGATCTTCAATATTATGTTGAGAAAACACCGGTGAGTTTTGACCAGCTTGAGCCTGTACTGCAGAAAAAACTAAGATTTCGTGAAGATCCGACCATTTCACTTCATTCCGACAAAAGTGTTGCTATTGAACATATAGTAAAAGTGATGAATATTGCCCGAAGAAATAATTATAAGCTGATATTGGCCACCAATCCTGAATAGAGATGTTGTCTGAGCAAAAAGCCGGAATAATAGGAACCTTTATTGTACACAATATCATACTGCTGATATTGATAATGTCATTTATTACCATCAGGAATAATATACCGGCTGAAGGAGGTATGATTATTAATTTTGGGAATACCCAGATTGCCGGCGGTGAGAAGGAACCATTTATGAATAATGTTCCTGAACAGCAGCAGGTAGCCACGGTTCAAACAAAAGCTGAACCCGTTGATAATGAAGGCATAATGACTCAGAATTTTGAGGATGCTCCAGTAATTGAGAAAAAAACTGAAAAGAAAACTGAAGTTAAAAAACCTATAGAGAAACCAGCAGAAACAAAACCAAAAACAACAACCAAACCGGTTGAAGAAACACCTAAGGTTAATACCAAAGCCTTATACACTGCAAAGGGTAAAGCCACAGAAGAGACCGGTACTTCTCAGGGTCTGTATAAAGGAAGCGGAAATCAGGGTAGCGAGGATGGTTCTCCTGATTCTGATAATTATGCACAGGGAACAGGTACTGGTTTGGGTATTCAAATCGGCGGTGGTCTTGAAAACCGCCGGGTATTATCATTACCCAAACCTGAATTCCGGGTACAGAAAGATGGAAGGGTCGTTGTTGAAGTCGTTGTTGACCGCGACGGTAAAGTTATCAGTGCTAACCCGGGCGTTAAGGGCACAACCATCGTTGATGCTGATCTGTATGCTGCAGCTAAAAAAGCAGCCCTGCAGTCAAAATTTGCCGTAAAACCCGATGCCCAGGCATTTCAAACCCAGATAGGTACCATAACGTATATCTACAAACTTGAATAATGATTTCCGTTCTTCATTATTTTATCCGGTTAAATCTTCAGAAGAATATAAGTTTAACCGCCGAGCCAAGAATAGCAATTAATAAAACATAGCGGACAAAAACAGTACCTTTATCAATGGCTATTTTTGCAGCAAGCCATGCGCCCAGCATACTGCCTGCAGCAAGAATCAATCCTGATTTATAATCAACCTGATTATGAATAATAAAAACAACCAGCGCAAAGGGTGTAAACAAAAAAACCAACAGGTTTTTCAATGCATTGGCTTTAATTAAATCAAAGCCCATGCCCATTACAAGTCCTCCAAGAAGAAAAAAGCCAACTCCAGCCTGAATAAATCCTCCATACAATCCAATGAGAAAGAACAAGAGGAAATTACCAACTTTATTTCGGCTTACATTAATTTCAGATTTCCCTTTAAGCCAGATTTCAGGTTTCAAAAAAATCAGGAAAAACATAAAAACGAGCAAAAACCCTATTGCTCTTTCCATTATACGCTCATTTAGCTCGGTAGCCAGTAAGGCACCGACGATTGAACCAGCAACAACAGGAATTGCAAGCCATAATCCTGTCTTTAATTCGAGTTGCTTTTTCCTTTTAAATCCCCATGCGCCCGTAAGACTTTGTAATAAAATTGAAATACGGTTAGTACCATTAGCCACATTGGCAGGTAAACCCAAAAACATCAACAATGGAAGAGTAATAAGCGAACCACTGCCTGCCAGGGTATTAATAAAACCTGACAAAAGGCCCGCCAGCACGAGTAATATATAATCTGACGGGGACATTTTTTAAGAGATACAAGAGTTAAGAAAAAAGCAATTGTTCTTTTAATATGCAAATAAAGGATACTGACTCATCATCTGGTTAACCTTTTTACGAACCAGATTGATTGTGCTGTCGTTATCAATATTTGAAATCACTTCATCAATCAGTTCCACTATCTGGCCTATTAATTCTTCTTTAACTCCCCGGGTTGTAATAGCCGGAGTGCCAACCCTGAAACCTGATGTAGTGAAAGGTGTGCGTGTATCAAAAGGAACCATGTTCTTATTAAGCGTAATGTCGGCTTTTACCAGAGCATTTTCAACCATTTTACCTGTAATTTCAGGGAACTTTTTTCTGAGGTCAATAAGCATGGAATGATTGTCAGTGCCATTTGACACCACCTTATAACCTTTATCAATAAAGCATTTTGCCATTACTGCTGCATTTTTCTTCACCTGCTTCACGTATTCGAGATAAGAATCAGTAAGAGCTTCCCCAAACGACACAGCTTTGGCAGCGATTACATGTTCGAGGGGTCCGCCCTGGATACCCGGAAAGACTGCCATGTCGAGCAACTGCGACATCATTTTTATTTCGCCTTTAGGTGTTGTTAATCCCCATGGGTTTTCAAAGTCTTTGCCCATCATTATGAGTCCACCTCTGGGTCCGCGTAATGTCTTGTGGGTTGTTGTTGTAACAATGTGGCAATGAGGAAAAGGATGCCGTAGTAAACCTCTGGCAATCAGACCTGCCGGATGAGCAATATCAGCCATAAGCAAGGCTCCCACTTTATCGGCAATACTGCGCATACGTGCATAATCCCAGTCGCGTGAATAGGCTGAAGCACCTGCTATAATCAGCTTTGGTTTTTCACGTAAGGCAATCTCTTCAAGCATATCATAATCAACCTGTTCGGTATCAGGATTCAATGTATAGGCAACCGGCCGGTATAATATACCCGAAGAATTCACAGGTGAACCATGTGATAAATGACCTCCATGCGAAAGATCCAATCCCAGAAATGTATCTCCGGGTTTTAATACAGCCAGCATTACTGCTGCGTTGGCTTGTGCACCCGAATGAGGTTGTACATTAGCCCATTCGGCATTAAATAATTTTTTAATACGGTCAATAGCGAGTTGTTCAACCTCGTCTACCACCTGGCATCCGCCATAATATCTTTTACCGGGCAGCCCTTCGGCATATTTATTGGTAAGACACGATCCCATTGCCTCCAACACCTGGTCGCTGACAAAGTTTTCTGACGCAATAAGCTCTATGCCATGCAACTGACGGTCATATTCTTTCTTAATAAGCTGAAATACCAACGAATCTCTTTCCATTATTGATTTTTTTAAGTTCTGAAATAAGATTCAAAAATAGCTTTTTACAGGAAGTA
>CAZBCB010000223.1:0-5678 GCA_964489905.1 uncultured Bacteroidales bacterium | reverse complement strand
GCGTTTCTATTGACCAATCCTGGATTGTTGTTTTTATATTATTTTGTGCCAGACTGAATGACAAATCGATAAAGAAAAATCGAATGAAAGACAAACAAAAAAATTACTATCTTCAACGCCTTAATCAAACAAACAAAATTGAATATTTTCCTGCACTTTAATGAACACAAAAGAACTGATTACACATACATACATTCCTGTGCGTTTCAGCGAGGTTGATTCAATGGGTGTTGTCTGGCACGGAAATTATATCAGATATTTTGAAGATGGCCGTGAAGATTTTGGCAATAAATTTAATATCAATTATATCGACTTTCGTAACCGGGGAATACTTATACCAGTGGTTAAAATAGTCTGTGACTTTAAAAAACCATTATTTTACGGCGATACGGTAATTATTGAAACCCGTTTTATTAACTGCGAGGCTGCCAAAATTTTATATGAATATACGCTTTATCGCGAAAAAACGCGGGAAATTGTTGCAACCGGTTCAAGTGTTCAGGTATTTCTTAATATTGAGCGTGAACTGCTTCTTGATTTTCCTCCTTTTTTTATTGATTGGAAAAGAAAAAACGGATTACTTTAAAAAATAATTTATATTATGCTTTTTTGCTAAAGTAACTATATTCATTACTGTGAAAGAAGTTTTTGCCATAGCAGATAATATTGTCACTCCACTCGGATTCAGCACAAGGGAAAATGCAGAAAATATGCTTAATAACATGACAGGTATAAAACAGATCAGCAATACAAAAATTGCCCCTGAACCTTTTTATGCTTCAATAATTGATGAAGATATGCTGAATCTCAGGCTTGCAGCATTTGATAATCCTGCGCGTTTTACCCGTTTTGAAAAGATTATGATATATTCGGTTAAAGATGCCCTGGCGTGTACTGATATTGATACCACAGATGAAAAAACCCTTTTTATTTTATCAACTACCAAAGGCAATATTGATCTGCTTGAAAAAGAAAAAATGGCAGCCTTTGGCACAGAAAGAGTTAATTTATGGCATACGGCACGCCTGATAAAAGATTATTTCTCATTACCTCACATGCCCATTGTTGTTTCAAATGCCTGCATTTCAGGTCTTCTTGCCATTATAATAGGTGCGCGGCTTATTCGTAGCGGAATGTTTGATAATATTGTCATTAACGGCTCAGATATTATCACAGAATTTGTAGTATCGGGATTTAATTCATTTAAGTCGCTCAGCACAGGTCCTTGCCGTCCTTTTGACAAAACAAGGGACGGACTTTCTCTGGGTGAGGGTTCAGGTACAATTATTTTATCAGCAAACAGAAATTTATCTGTTGATTCATCTCCTGTCTGCATTGGTGAAGGCTTTTCAACCAATGACGCCAACCATATTTCAGGTCCCTCCCGAACCGGCGAAGGTCTGCTTCTGGCAATCAACAAAGTACTGAGTGTACATCCTGCTGAAATCAGTTATATTTCAGCTCATGGGACGGCCACACCTTATAACGATGAAATGGAATCAATAGCCTTTACCAGAGCCGGGTTACACAAAGTCCCTGTCAACAGTTTCAAGGGATATTGGGGTCATACACTGGGTGCAGCAGGAGTCATCGAATCTGTAATGGCCATTTACAGCCTTAAAAATAATTTGCTGTTTAATACTCTGGGATTTAATGATCCGGGAGTATCAAACCCTATTTCAGTTATTAACAAAACTATCCAACATAAGCTGAATAACTGCCTGAAAGTAGCTTCAGGCTTTGGTGGCTGTAATGCGGCACTTTTATTTTATAAAGCATGAAAGACATCTCTTATACCATAACAAATTATTGTATTATCAGAAACAACAAAGCTCAGACCAGCAGTTTCATACATGCTGACAACAGCATAACGGGACGTGAATTCCTTACTAAGGCTTATCAACATTTTACCATCAATTATCCCAAGTTTTATAAAATGGATAACCTTTCACGACTCGGTTTTCTCTCCGTTGAATTACTCCTGAAAAATCATCCTGTGCATCAGTTGTACAAACCTGAAGAGGTCGGCATAATTCTGTCAAACGCCTCTTCCTCTTTGTCAACTGACATTATTCATCAGCAATCTATTGCCAACCGCTCTGAATACTTCCCCAGCCCGTCGGTTTTTGTTTATACCCTGCCCAATGTAATGATCGGAGAAATATGCATAAGACACAAGTTTTCAGGTGAAGGATGCTTCTTTATTCAGGAAAAATTTAATGCCACTTTCTTACACCAGTATACAAAGCTATTGCTTGATAACGGAATAATTCAATGCTGCATTACCGGATGGATTGAAATGAATGAGCAAAATTATGAATCGGTTGTTTATTTAATAGAAAAACAAAGCCAAACTACCAACCAAATTACTAATTTTGAACCCGACGCTTTGAACAAAATATATTTAAATGAATTGTAATGTATGGAACAACTTGTTGAAAAACTGAAATCGGAAATTATTGAAGCTTTAAACCTGGCTGAAATGAAACCGGAGCAGATTGACGAAAATGCTCCTTTATTTGTTGACGGGCTTGGCCTTGATTCAATTGATGCGCTTGAACTTATTGTATTGCTTGAAAAAAAATACGGCCTGAAAATTACCAGTGCTGAAGAAGGGAAAAAAGTCCTTTACTCAGTAAATTCCATGGCTGAATTTATTACCAGAAACAAAAAAGCCTGAAATCATCCATAAATTATTCGTGCCTGAAAAAGTTTTCATAACGGGGATCGGTATTATTTCATCAATAGGTTCTTCCATTGATGAAACTATGGAATCGTTGAGAAATTCCAGAAGTGGTATCGGAAAAATTACAATACTTGATACTTACTATAAAGACGAACTGCCTGCCGGTGAAGTAAAGGCAACAAACGAAGAGCTTTTTGAAATGGCAGGAATAAAAAATAAAAGGCCATACAGCAGAACTGCTTTACTTGGCCTTATAGCTGCCAGACAGGCACTCAGACACTCACTCGTTGATAACATTGCCTCATATAAAACAGGGCTTATTTCAGCTACTACTGTAGGAGGCATGGACAAAAGTGAGGTCTTTTACCGACTTTTCATGGAGAACAACAGGCATGGAAGGCTCAGGGATATTATTACACACGACTGCGGTGACAGCACCGAAGCAATCGCTGACCATACCGGCATCAGGGACTATGTATCAACCGTAAGTACTGCCTGTTCGTCATCTGCCAATGCCATATTACTTGGCACAAGATTAATAAAAAACGGCATATTACAACGTGCGCTCGTTGGAGGTATTGACGCACTTACACTATTTACTCTAAATGGTTTCAACAGTCTGATGATACTTGATAAAAATCCCTGCAAACCTTTTGATGAAGAACGTAATGGTCTTAACCTCGGTGAAGGAGCCGGATTTTTAATGCTCGAGGCAGAAAGCATTGTTATTAAGGGAAAAAAAACTGTTTTATGTGAATTAAGCGGTTATGGTAATGCCTGTGATGCTTTTCATCAGACAGCATCGTCACCTGAAGGCGACGGCGCATACCTGTCTATGAAAAAAGCACTGGACACAGCCCACCTCGAGCCATCAATGATTGATTATATTAATACACACGGCACAGGCACTAAAAATAACGATTTATCCGAGGGTAAGGCTATTGAACGCCTTTTCGGAAATACACCTCCACCGTGCAGTTCAACAAAAGCCTATACAGGCCATACACTTGGTGCTGCAGGAGCTATTGAAGCTGTATTCTGCACATTAGCCATTCAGCAAGGAATTATTTATCCCAACTTACGCTTTCAGAACCAGATGAACGAACTGAGCTTTTCGCCTGTCGCTTCTTTGCAAACTAACAGGCCATTAAAACATATCATGTCAAATTCCTTCGGATTTGGTGGTAACAATACAAGCCTTATATTTTCAGCCATTTGATTATGAAAGCATTCATTAACGGCATAAACGCTATCTCGCCTCAGAATACCTTTAATAATGAGGATTGGCTGAATGAACTACTCAGTTACCAACAGGTGCGCTTCCTGAAATATATTGAACCGGACTATACCGAATTTATTGAGCCAATGGCAGCCCGACGCATGAGCCGTATCGTTAAAACAGGTGTTTGCTCGGCCATAAAATGCCTTCAGAATGCTGCTGTTGAAATGCCCGGTGCCATCATCACAGGTACAGGGCTTGGATGTATTGAAGATACAGAAAAGTTTTTAGGATCAGTATTTGCAAATAATGAACAATTGCTTAATCCAACCCCTTTTATTCAGTCAACCCACAATACTGTTGCGGCAGCTATTGCATTAAAACTTAAATGCAAAAACTATAACAGCACTTATGTACACAGAGGATTCTCATTTGAACATGCCCTTACTGATGGTATTATGTTACTTCATGAAGAATCGGCTGATAATATCCTTGTCGGAGGCCTCGATGAACTTACATCTAATGCTTTCATAATTACTGACAGGCTTGGCCTGTGGAAAAAAGAACCAATAAACAGCTTTGACCTTCTGGCAGACTCTAACAGTGGAAGCCTTGCCGGGGAAGGAGCTGCTTTTTTTACACTAAGCGCTCAAAAAAAAGAAACCAGTATCGCTTGTATTTCAGCACCTTCTTTGTTTTATAAACCCCGGAATATCCCGGAAGTTGAACAACATCTGTCTGCTTTTCTCCACAACGAAGGGAAAACGCTCCATGACATTGATATTGCTTTGCTTGGACTAAACGGAGACCCCGCAGGTGATAAAATATACTACCAGCTGATAGATAGCCGGTTTAAAAACATTCCCATAGCCTATTTCAAACATTTTTGCGGAGAATATGACACTTCTTCAGCATTTGCAGTATTTTTTGCTACGTCAGTTATAAAAAAACAAGAAATGCCAAAAGTAGCTTGTCTTAATAACCTGCCTGAGAGAAAAATAAATAATATTTTGATATACAATCATTTAAGAAATAATAATCACGCATTTTTCCTTATTTCAACATGTTGAATTATAAGAAAACCATAATTGTTTTCTTTATCCTGCTGATTGCTTTAATCTGCATCGATTTTTTTATTGCAGTCGATTTTTTTCTCTATTTAATTCCTTTACCCGTATTGCTTATTCTGTTGGCCTATGGTTCAGCTTCAATCAGTTCAGACTTTTATCTTAAATCATATTGTTCTGCTGAAACAAGCAATAAGCACATTGCTCTTACTTTCGACGATGGCCCTGATGAATCAGTTACCCCCCGCCTGCTTAACCTTCTTAAAACATATCAGATTGAAGCAGCTTTTTTTTGTGTTGGTGAAAAAGCAGAAAAACATGCAGAAATAATTACACGCATTGACTTCGAAGGCCACATTATTGGGTCACATAGTTACTCTCATCATGTGTTTTTTGATCTGTTTTCTGCATCAAAAATGCACGAAGAGTTAAGAAAAACTGAATTCATAATAAAAACAATCATTAGTAAAAAAATAAAATGGTTCAGACCACCTTATGGCGTTACCAACCCACCCCTGGCAAGAGTTGTTAAAAAAATGCATTATCACGTCATTGGCTGGAGCCTCAAATCAAAAGACACTGTCATATTCGAAGAAAAAAAATTATTTAAGCGCTTGATGAATAAAATAAAACCTGGTGATATTATATTGTTTCATGACACTCAGCCGCATATTATTGAAGTTTTGGATAAATTCATCAAATTTGC
>CAZBCB010000222.1:0-5684 GCA_964489905.1 uncultured Bacteroidales bacterium | reverse complement strand
CAAAGTAATGGATTATGAAAAGAATCCTACGACATGGGTTTTTCAGGGTGAATTACCCGGTTTGATTGATTTCTATGCTGACTGGTGTGCTCCTTGCAGGCAAACTGCTCCGATACTTGATGAATTAGCCAAAGAATATTCAGGTAAGATAATTATATATAAGATAGATGTTCAGAAAGAACGTGAACTGGCTTCCGTATTTGGGATTCAAAGCATACCGGCTTTTTTGTTTTGCCCGCTTTCAGGCAATCCTACCATGTCAACCGGTATTGCAGGATCGAGAGATGAAACAAAAAAAATGTTTATTCAGCAGATTGAAAGTTTCTTACTGAATGCAAATCAAGCCACTGGCAGATTATGATGTGATTTCCAACTTGATGCAATAATAACAATTTGCTTTTTCTGAAATTTTTATTTTGACTGAATCAGTCTGTTTTTTCTTTTTCCAATTTTATTAACATTGCTTTCATTTCAGGGTTGTTTAGGTTAACTTTACCATAATTTTCTGCTTTATTAATACACAGATTATCAGAGTATTAATTTCTAAGTAACACAACCTCCATGTTTATCATTTTTGACACTGAAACAACCGGCTTACCGTCTAATTATAATGCTCCGGTGACAGATACTGATAATTGGCCACGATTGGTGCAGCTGGCGTGGGAATGTCATGATGAATATGGGAATCTGATTGAAGCGAACAATTTCCTGATTAAACCTTCAGGGTTTACTATTCCTTTTTCAGCTGAAAAAATTCATGGTATTTCTACCGAAAGGGCATTAAGAGATGGTATTGAGCTGGCAGATGTTTTGCATGCTTTCAATCAATCATTAAAAAAATCAGTACTGGCAATTGGTCATAATATTGATTTTGACCGTAATATCATTGGCGCAGAATATGTAAGAACCGGCATTAAAAATGAGCTTAAAAATTTAAAACATTTTTGTACCAAGGAAGAAGCAACTGATTTTTGTGCATTACCCGGCGGGAAGGGTAAAAAATTCAAATGGCCGAGTCTTGAGGAATTATATTATAAGCTGTTTCAGGAAAATTTTGAAGAAGCACATAATGCATCTGCTGATGTTGCCGCCACTGCGCGTTGTTTCTTTGAATTACTTCGTTTAGGAGTAGTTAAGACAGATATTCCGGAATTGGATCAGCGCTGGTACGATGAATATCTGAAAAAAAATCCGAGCGTATTTCCTCCTGTTGATTTATTACATCTGCATTACAGAGAAACGACGTTGTTAACAGATGAGCAGACCAGGAAAGAGGCTTTTGATCTGAAAGATCATTTTTTCACCCACCTGCATCTTCATACCCAATATTCAATCCTTGACGGAGCTGCTGATATAAGGCAGGTTATTTCAAAAGCAAAAAATGACGGCATGATTGCTGTGGCAATTACTGATCATGGTAGCATGTTTGGTGTGAAGGAATTTCACAACGAAGCAATAAAACAGGGAATAAAGCCAATAATTGGTTGTGAAGTGTATGTAGCCAAACGTTCAAGATTTGAAAAATCAGAAAAGGGAGATGGAGGAGGATATCATTTGATATTACTGGCGAAGAATATACAGGGTTACAGGAATTTAATCAAACTTGTATCTATCGGATGGACAGAGGGTTTTTATTATAAGCCTCGTATTGATAAAGAATTATTACAGAAGTACCATGATGGTTTGATTGCTCTAACAGCTTGTCTAAAAGGTGAATTACCGTGGGTTTTAAGGAAAGAAGGCATTGAAAAGGCGCGTGAAGTGGTAAAAGAATATAAAAATATTTTTGGTGACGATTATTATTTTGAACTCCAGCGTCATAAATCGGGCGATCCGAAAACTGACAAGGAAGTGTATGAAGATCAGGTTTATGTTAATAATGCACTTATGGCATTATCAAAAGAAATGGATGTCAAATTGGTTGCCACAAATGATGTTCATTTTATTAATGAGGAAGATGCTGTTGCCCATGATTTGCTTTTATGTATAAGCACCGGAAAAGACCTGGATGATCCCGGAAGGCTTCGTTATACACGGCAGGAATGGATGAAGACACAAGACGAAATGAAAAGTCTTTTTGCAGATATTCCGGAAGCAATTATTAATACAAACGAGATTGTAAACAAGGTTGAAAAATATGATCTGAACAGCGATCCGATAATGCCTGATTTTGATATTCCTGAAGGTTTTGCAGATAGTAATGAATACCTTAAACATCTTACTTATGCAGGTGCATCAGAACGATATCCTGTACTGGATGAGAAGGTGCGGGAGCGAATTGAATTTGAACTCGAAACAATAAAAAAGATGGGATTTCCGGGTTATTTTCTTATCGTATGGGATGTCATCAGAGCAGCCCGCGAAATGGGAGTAGCCGTGGGTCCCGGACGTGGTTCTGCCGCCGGATCTGTAGTAGCTTATTGCCTGAGAATTACTGATATTGATCCAATAAAGTATGATTTACTCTTTGAAAGATTTCTGAATCCCGATCGTATTTCTATGCCTGATATAGACATTGACTTTGACGAAGACGGACGGGAAAGAGTATTGGAATATGTTGTAAAGAAATATGGTGAAAAGAGAGTTGCTCATATCATTACTTTTGGGACAATGGCGCCAAAAATGGCTATCAGGGATGTTGCAAGGGTATTGAAGCTCCCTTTATCGGAGGCTAACAGGCTGGCAAAAATTATTCCCGAAACTCCGGGAATTTCATTTAAAGAAGCATACGAAAGGGCACCCTCTTTATTACAGGAGAAGCAAAGTGATAATGAATTAATTGCCGAAACGTTAAAACATGCTGAGGTACTTGAAGGTTCGGTGAGACATACCGGTGTTCATGCATGTGGTATTATTATTTCAAAAGATGACCTGGAAAACTATATTCCGGTATGCAAAAGCAAGGATACAAACCTAAGTGTTACGCAATATGATGGTTCACACATTGAATCGGTAGGTATGCTTAAAATGGATTTTTTAGGGTTAAAAACACTTTCGATAATAAAAGATACACTTGAAAACATTAAGCTATCGCGAGGAATAGAAATTGACATTAATACCATTCCGCTTGATGACCCGTTAACTTACGAATTATACAGCAGGGGAGATACTACAGGTTTATTTCAGTTTGAATCTGAAGGAATGAAAAAATACCTTAAAGCACTGAAACCAAACCGTTTTGAAGACCTGATTGCCATGAATGCGTTATACAGACCTGGTCCAATGGATTATATCCCAAGTTTTATAAACCGCAAACATGGCCGAGAAAACATTGAATACGACATTCCTGTTATGGAAGTTTATTTAAAGGATACCTATGGCATCACTGTATATCAGGAACAGGTAATGTTGCTTTCTCAGCTCCTGGCAGGTTTTTCAAAGGGTATGGCTGATTCTTTGCGGAAAGCCATGGGAAAGAAAATCGTTTCTATGATGGACCAGCTTAAAATAAAATTTATTGACGGTTGTGTTCAAAATGGCCATGATCAAAAAGTTGCAGAAAAAATATGGAAAGACTGGGAGGCATTTGCTCATTATGCTTTTAATAAGTCGCACTCCACCTGTTATGCCTATATTTCATATCAGACAGCTTATCTTAAGGCACATTATCCCGCTGAATTCATGGCTGCTGTGTTAAGCCGGAATCTCAGTGACATAAAAAAGATCACCTTTTTCATGGAAGAATGTAAACGAATGGGTCTGACCGTTTTGGTGCCGGATATTAATGAAAGTTTTGCCAATTTTACGGTAAATGCAAACGGGCAGATACGTTTTGGACTTGCTGCAATAAAAGGAGTAGGGGAATCAGCAGTAAGTCATATTATTGAGATACGAAAAAAATCAGGGCCGTTTAAAGATATATATAATGTTGTTGAACGTGTGAATTTAACCATTGTAAATAAAAGATGCCTTGAAGCCTTAGCCACAGCAGGATGCTTCGATAGTTTTATTGATATTAAACGTCATCAGTATTTTTCTGCGGATGAAAGCGGGATGACTTTTATTGAACAGCTTATTCGTTATGGTAACCTTATTCAAAACCAGGCAGGCTCCGGTAAAACATTGTTTGGTGATTTCAGTACATTACAGGTAGTGAAGCCAAAGCCAAAAGATGACGAAGAATGGCCTCCTTTAATTAAGCTAAATAAAGAAAAAGAGGTGATAGGGATATATCTTTCAGCCCATCCGCTTGATAATTATAAGGTTGAAATTCAGCATTTCTGTAATATAACACTTGCTGAGCTTCGTGATCTTTCTTTGCATAAGGGTAAAGACCTGATTGTTGCCGGAATTGTAACCGGTACGAAACATTCATTTACCAAAAACGGAAAACCTTTTGGAAGTTTTTCACTTGAGGATTATACGGATACTTATCTTTTTACTTTTTTTGGAAAAGATTATGAAAATTTCAGAAAGTATATGTATGATGGGTATTCATTACTAATGAAAGGTACTGTTCAGGAGAACAACTGGAAAAATACGCCGGAACTTGAATTTAGAATAAAAAGCATACATCTGTTAAATAACGTAAGAGATGAGCTGATTAATAACATTCAGTTAAAATTACCTATGGATGAATTATCAGAAGAACTGATAGAGAAACTGAAGTTGTTTACAAACAACGGTAAGGCAAATACAAATTTCAGGGTAACAATTATTGATGATGCTGAAAATATTGCGGTGGATTTATTTTCGCGACAAAAGCGCATTGAACTATCGGATGATTTTTTTGGCTTTTTAATACAACATCCTGAAATTGAATTTAAATTGTATTAACAAGTTTTTGTATGGAAATAATGGATTTCATACTTTTGTATAAAGCATTTTTATTATTAATATTTTAATTTAATTAAATTATCCATGGCACTAGAGATTACTGATGCAAATTTTGATGAGATTGTACTTAAATCAGATAAACCCGTAATAGTTGATTTCTGGGCTGAATGGTGCGGTCCTTGCCGTATAATCAGTCCTATTATTGGTGAAATCGCTGAAGAATATAAAGATAAAGCTATAGTCGGGAAAGTAGATGTTGATAATAATCCGAACACAGCAGCCCGTTTTGGCATTCGAAATATTCCCACCGTATTGTATTTTAAAAATGGTGTTGTTGTTGATAAAGTTGTAGGGGCTTCTCCAAAGGCTAATTTTATTAACAGGCTTGAAAAGCTGTTTTAATGTTGTTAAAGTATATAAACAGCAACAGACCTGGTGTATTACTATTAGGCCCTTTTGTTGCATTAGCTTTATGGTTTTATACTATTATTAATCCTCAGGAATTAGTCTTATCAGAAAATATATCAGCAGGCCCTTTCGGAAGATTGCTTGTTGATCTGATATCGGAAGTTCCTGTGTTATCTTTAATAGTTGCTGTTGTATTGGTTTTTTTATACGGATACTTATTGGTTAATCTGAATATTAAATTCTTTTTTCTTGAAACGCGAACACAGTTACCACAGTTGTTTTATATTGCAATCAGTGGTGTTTTTATTTATCTGAGATATTTTTCACCGGCATTGGCAGCTGTTTTTTTTATTATTCTTATCATTTACAGGTTGTTTAATACTTATAAATCAGATAAATTATCAATGCATTTTTTTGATGCGGGTTTTTTATTAGCTGTTGCAACACTGATTTACTTACCGTCGTTTTTGTTGTTTACGGTTATACTTTTAGTATTTTTT
>CAZBCB010000221.1:0-5732 GCA_964489905.1 uncultured Bacteroidales bacterium | reverse complement strand
TCAAACTCAATAAAAAAAATTATTTGATTATTCCTATAATTGCCAATATGTCAATGAACGCGAATATCATAGTATTTTATATATCACCTGGGGTTCGCACTTTTTTATTTTATACAATCAGTGTATCCTCTTCAGGATTAAATGTTGGTTTTGCTCCAATATGATCAACTTTTTTAGACCAGTTATTTCCAAGGTGATAAATTCTTAGACTGTCTTTTTCCGGATCAATTATGCTCTCAAGGCTATGTTTTAATGCTGCTAATTGAGCCGGATCAACAACACATTCAAAAACAGAATTCTGAACCCGCTGACCGTAATTAATGCACTGTCTTGATACTCTGCGCAAACGCCTGCGGCCTTGTGCTGTTATGGTTTCAACATCATATGTTACAAGTACCATCATAGCTTTATTTCATTATAAATACCGGATAATTATCCAGGTCACCTCGTACGAATCTTGAAAAAAGTAATGCCTGTGTATAAGGTAGCAAACCTACCGGCACAGATTCTTTCAAAAACGGATGCTGGATTTCTTCCTGTTTACGTTTTTGCCATGCGGTAATAACTTCTTTGCGTGTTTCATCATTCATAATTATACCTGATTCACCTTGTGCAATAAAGCCTTTTGGTTCAATTTGTTTTCGGTTAATTAGTGAAAGCACAAGTCGGTCGGCAAGATATGGTCTGAATTCTTCCATCAAATCAAGTGCAAGGCTTGGCCGGCCGGGCCGGTCAGTATGCAGGAACCCCACATACGGATCGAGGCCGGTGGTTTCAAGTGCCGATTGTACCTCATGTACAAGCAAAGTATAGACAAATGAAAGCAAGGCATTTACATTATCCTTCGGTGGACGCCGTGTACGTCCGTTCATAAAAAAACCTTCCTTTTGTGCAACAATCAGATTATTAAAAACTCCGAAATAGGTATTGGCCGCATCCCCTTCAATACCGCGAAGTTTTTCCATGTCTTCTGATCTTAATGCTTGCTTTTGACGGTTTTCAAGAATATCTGAGGCCTCTGACAGAGCAGGTGTAATTTTTTCATCACCATGATCACGAATAGCACGTTGTAATACAGTGCGGCAATTAGCAATTTTACCGGCAACAAATATGCGGCTTAATGATAGTATTGTTTTTTCATCATCAGCCATACGATATTGTTTTCTTCTTAGTAAAACATTTCCTCTTACAAAACCTGAAACACGTCCCCAGAAATATCCGTGTTCAGTGAGAAAACTAATTCCAACATTGCGTTCAGCACATAAACCAATTAAAGCGGGACTTGCTCCGGTGTAACCAAATGCAACAATACCCTCAATATTGTGAATGGGAATTCTGAATTTTTCTTCATCAGCAACACGTACGACAACATTTTCGCCATCACGTGCAAGATACGATTCGGGTGTTGTAACATATAAAGTATTAAGTAGTTTTCTCATTTCCAACAAGATTTTTCTATTTTTCAAATGATATTTTTAGGTATTGAGATGCAGATTGCCTGTTGTCCATTGATTCTGGCAAGCAAACATCAACCAGTGAACAGGATTTGCAATGAGGTTTCAAAACGGGTGCCGGTGTGAAACCGTTTTTAAAAAGCTCATGCATTCGTAAGGAATAACTTACAACAAGGTTTCTCAGGTGATCGCTGAAAAAGACCTTATGACGGTGTCTGGTCTTTCCATAATAAAGCCATCCTGCAGGTATAGAAATACCATACATTTCTTCGAGGCACATCGCCTGGGCACATAATTGCACTTCGTCACGCTCGTCGGGCTTTGGCTTTCCACGTTTATATTCAATGGGTATGGGAAGCCATCTGCCCGGTTTATCTTTTATTTCTATTGAATCAACCATTTCATCCTTACCGGCTTTTTGCAGTTCCACAACATCGGCACGGCCATATAAACCCAGTTTGTGTGAAACAAGAGAAACCGAACGCAGAATAATGATATCCTTGTGTGTTTCCAATTCTAACGGATCATCAACATGCTCATGAAATTGATGACCTTCAACAGTATATATGTTTTCATGCCATTGTTGTTCAATATGAATAAGTGCCCATTGTCTTTCGCAAAAAGCAATATGTTGTATGCCGGAAAGCATAAGCAAATCATCTTCATCCGGGTAGCTGTTAGTCCGGATGCGACTTTGAGTCGCGTCCGGACTGTTAGTCATACCGCTGGTTAATCTCAAGTCCATATTCTTTTATTCTTGTTATATTAATGAGTATATTATTATCATTTCCTGTGATTTCCCGGCAGGATGAATACTCCCATTCCTCAGGTCTTTTAACTAAACCGGCTTTAACAGGGTTATTTAAAATGTAATTAAAGCAAACATTTGGATATTCTTTTAAGTGATTTGTTGAATTAATACGGGTAACTCCGAAATCGGTAAACCATGCTGGTGATATACCATTGGGCTGTGTAAGACAAATAGCTTTGGTTTCTTTTCTGAACAATGATCCGCTCCAGCCTTTTTGCTTATTAATGGCACGGGTATACGAAGCCAGCATAATGCCGATGGACTTGTTGAAAGACATCCTGCGCGAGCATGAGTCAGGAGGCGACTCAAAGTCGCATCCTGACTGTGCGCGGGCTACAAGCCGTTCATTCACCTCGATAGCGTTTACGTGCACTAACAAATGAAAATGATTGGGCATGAGGCACCAGGCTAATATATCAGCAAAAGGCAAAACATGGATTTTTATTTTATCCGTAAAATACCTGTAATTTTCATTGTTGAAAAATATGAGTTGCCTGTTGTTACCCTGGTTGTAAATATGGAAAAGATGTCCTTGTTCGAAACGCATAGTTACATAAATATTATAACTTTTCAACTAACTCAATACCTTCTGGCATTGAATTATCAATAACTACCGAATAGTCATTCCATGATCGTGGCAATTCTGTCTTTTTTTCAATTTTAATTTTATCGAATAATTCTCCTGAACGGGCATTCCCAAGGTGGCTATTATGTTTGAATATGATTAATTTTCTTGGGTTCATTTCTCCGCGAGCTGCTGCTCGGTCATGCTCAAATGCATTTAGCAGAGCTTCCCATAATAATTCTAAATCATTTTCAGAAAAACCGGTTTTTTGTGCATCTACAGCTGAAATGAAACCATGCATACGATACAATGCATAAGGGACAGTTGCTTTTCGGCCAAAGGTTGAAGCGCTTTCTCGCTTTTCTTGTGCTTTGGCTTCTTTGTCAGTTGTAACACACAAACGAGTAATAGAATGTTCTGCCTGATAAATTCTGCCCTCTGATCTGCTAAAAGTAAATTGAACGGGTCCACGAACTGTTCCTGCACCCTTTTCACCCACACTTAACACAGCCCCAAAAGTCCGGACATCATAGTATTTTTCATTTATTTTTTGTTGCCTTTCTGAAATAGTATTACCAGGTGTATTATCTATTAATGTTGCTAAAATATTCCCTTGTCTGATAAATATATCATAAGGTTCTTTTAATCCGTACTTCAAATGAACATAATTTCTTACTTTTCTTTTTATGCATACATCAGTAACTAGTCCTTCCTGGTTTTCAGGATCAACACGTGGCAAATTGGCCTGATCAGGGTCTCCATTGGGATTGCCGTCCTTAACGTCGAAAAGATAAACAAAATCGTAACGATTTTTAATAATATTGTTTTCCATTTTTTTATTCCTCCATATTTTCAGTTAATGATTCATATTCTTTATTTTGTTTTGCACGGTCAAAATCGTATTGTTTTTGATGATAATAACCCAGTGCAAATTGTCCCTGCTCTTCGAGTGACAAGATTGCGGGAAAAGCAGGAATAGAAGAACACAAACTTTGTAATTCTCTGTCCAGGATTACTGCGAATCCTGGTTTTTCCTGTTTTAATTTTGAAAGATGATTTTGTGACAAACGCATGAGTCGCCCAAAAGCAGGCGAGGGACTGGTTGATGCTGCTGAAAAGAATCGTTCGCGTATTCCTGCATTGAGTTCTTTACCAAGGGCAGCGCGCTGTATGCCTTCCATTACAGCAAAAATACGGCCACATATATAGGCCGGATTTTTATTTTCCAGATCAATTTGTTCTTTTAACATAGTATAACCTCCTTTATTTTTAAAGTTTCTGTTTAATATGAATCGTATTATTGAAGCTCTTGCCGGTGTCATTGTTTCCCTGCTTTTACCATCTTTGTTGGTTTCAACAACACGAATGCGCTTTAAAACCGATGTTAGAATCCATATTGGTGGAACCGAATTACTTTTGAGAGCAGCATTCCACAAATAACCAGCAACACGTGAATTAGAGGGTTCATTTTCTGAAGCGGCGTTATGGCAAGAATTTGCAAGAGCATAAAGCGGAGTATATTGTACTTGTCCGAATGCCTTAATAGCTATTTCTTCAAACCAACCGGCTATGTTCTTCCGGTATTCATCAAGTCCGATTTCAATCCAGTCCCGCACAAAGATTCGTGCAGCTGCGCCGGATAAGGTGAGTGAATAAAACCGGTTTGTTTCGATATTACCAGCGACATCTTTTTTACCTGTTGCAACTGAATTGATCAATTCACTAACTGCAGCTGGTTCCGGCCTGTCGAGCAGATCAAGTTCGTCAAGTTCGGCAGGTTCTCTTGTCCAGTAAACCATGGCTGTATCATAACCAAATATTTTACGACTATCTTTTTTCGCAATTAAAACATTAAGTGCATCAGCATAGTTTTTTGCACAATTTGTACAAATGCCTGAATTAAGACTTTGAGACAAACCATATGAAAGAAAAGCATCTTTATTAAATGAGATCATTAGACGATTGGAGGATTTACCATCATCAAAAGGAGGAAGTCCTTTAATTTTCTCATGTAAACGAGCAGTCGGGTAATTATTCCTTCCACAAACCGAACAATAAGCAGTATCTGAATTTAAACGACTTGAAATATCATTTTCATATTTAGTAATAATCGCCTCATAAACCTCATTCTGTTCATGTATCCTAGTATTATTGACACGAAATGCTATATTACCTTCTCTTTCTTTCTCATCTACTTGTCTTTCAAATTCAGAAAGAGCTTTATCCAACCCATTGATTTTATTGTTATAATAAAATAGAAAAACAGGTTTTAGTAATTCCAATTCTTTGTATTGGTTAAGTTTAGATAAAAAAAGATTATGTTTCTTATTAACTCTGTTAATAGCTTCTTTAATATTATTTTTAGCATTTTTTATTTCTCTTGGCGAAACGTAATTTAATACTTCTTCAGCTCTATCTAGTAGTAAGCGTGCATTTCCTTTTTTAACCGTCAAAGCTTCAGCAAGTCGAAATAATTTTTCAATGACCATGAAACGATTAAAAGAACCATCTTCATTTATTAATAAATCAATAGATATAGGTTCAAGTTTTAAAGCTTCATGTTTTGTTCTGTTTTTAGCTCCAAAATCAACTAATTCTTTAATCATAACCAAACCTCCTTTTCTTCATTTTTATTAAATTCATATATTGCATAGCTCACATTTTCATCCAAAGCAGGCCTAAAATGCGATGATTGCATCATTTTTTCATTTTCTCCTCGGGGGCATTTAAGTATTCCGTTTTCAATTTTTACATCATAGAAGTATAATGGTTTTGGTTTACCTTTATCGTCGTAGAAAATGTCAAATAAAATACTTCCGATAGGGTAGCTTTCGTTAACCGGTGTTTAATTACCAACAGGTTCACTAAAGTCGGCTGCAAATTCTCGTGAGCATAAATAAGG
>CAZBCB010000220.1:0-5755 GCA_964489905.1 uncultured Bacteroidales bacterium | reverse complement strand
TATTGTATATATTTGCCAAAATGAAAAACATGAGAAATATCATAGTCATAGTAAACCTTATTCTTCTTGTAGTGTTGGTGATTAGAACTACGGGGTGAGGATGGTTTATATGATGATGAAAGATATAACGAAAGCCATTCTTACCTTACAGAATGGCTTTCTGATTTTAAAGAGAATCATCACACATAGAAAAAATTATGAAAATACAACTCAGAAGTTCAAAAACCACAGAAGGCCGTTTAATGGCTGGCGCCCGCAGTTTATGGCGTGCCACAGGGATGAAGGAAGAGCAAATGGGAAAACCCATAATTGCTGTTGTTAACTCGTTTACTCAATTTGTTCCCGGCCATACGCATTTACATAACGTTGGGCAGGAAATAAAAGCAATCATTGAAAAGGAAGGTTTTTACGCTCCTGAATTCAATACAATTGCCATTGATGATGGCATTGCCATGGGTCATGATGGCATGCTTTACTCATTGCCATCACGTGATCTAATTGCCGACAGTGTTGAATACATGTGTAATGCCCATAAGGTAGATGCCATGATATGCATTGCCAATTGTGACAAAATTATCCCTGGCATGCTCATGGCCGCCATGAGGCTTAACATTCCCATGGTTTATGTATCAGGAGGGCCGATGGAAGCGGGTAAGGTAGGCTCAAAAAAATATGATCTGGTTGATGCTATGGTGCTTGCAGCAGATAATTCCGTTTCTGATGACGAACTGGCACAGATTGAACAAAATGCTTGTCCTACATGCGGTTCATGTTCAGGCATGTTTACTGCCAATTCGATGAACTGCCTCAGCGAAGCCCTTGGGTTGTCGCTACCGGGAAACGGTACTGTAGTAGCCACACATAAAAACAGGAAAAAGATTTTTGAACAGGCAGCCAGGCTTATTGTCAAAAATACAAAAAGATATTATGAAGAAGGTGACGAATCAGTTTTACCGCGTTCAATAGCCACAAGGGCCGCCTTTTTAAATGCAATGGCTCTTGATATTGCCATGGGAGGGTCAACGAATACCGTTTTGCATACACTGGCAATTGCTCGTGAAGCTGGTGTTAATTTTACAATGAAAGATATTGACATGCTTTCTCGCAAGGTGCCTGTTTTATGTAAGGTTGCCCCCAGCTCACATTATCATGTTGAAGATGTTAACCGTGCCGGAGGGATACTTGGCATTATGGGCGAACTTGAACGAGGCGGTTTGATTGATACTTCAGTAAAAAGAGTGGACGGTCTCACACTTGCGCAGGCTATTGAGCGTTATGACATACGCAGGCCAGGTGTTACAGCCGAAGCAAGAGAATTATACCTGAGTGCTCCGGCCGGCATCAAAAGCCTGTCACTTGGAAGTCAGGCTGTGATGTACAAAGAACCTGACCTCGACAGGCAGAGCGGATGTATAAGGAGTATTGAAAACTGTTATTTCAAAGATGGGGGACTGGCTATTCTTTTTGGCAATATAGCACGCAATGGCTGTGTTGTAAAAACTGCAGGAGTAGATGTCTCATTATTTAATTTTAAAGGACCTGCCAGGATTTGCGAATCACAGGAAGATGCCTGTGATGCGATCCTTGGCGGGAAAGTACAACCCGGTGATGTGCTGGTAATCCGCTATGAAGGACCAAAAGGAGGCCCAGGTATGCAGGAAATGCTCTATCCTACCTCATATATTAAATCAAAAGGACTGGGTAAACTCTGTGCATTGATTACTGACGGCCGTTTTTCAGGCGGAACAGCCGGACTATCTATCGGACATATCTCTCCCGAAGCTGCTGCAGGCGGTGAAATTGCACTTTTACAGGATGGTGATTTAATTGAAATTAACATCCCTGAACGTAAAATTAATGTGTTGCTTACGGATGAAGAACTCAGCAAACGTAAACACAACGAAGAAAAACGTGGCAATAAAGCCTATACCCCGGTAACACGCAACCGTCTGATTCCTGATTCACTGAAAGTATATGCCAAAATGGTTACATCGGCAGATACCGGAGCTATCAGAATAGTGGAATAATTGTAACAGCGAAAAGGTATGATCCGAACATACTTTTAGACACTATAAATTGCCAAATCAAATTACCTCAATGAATTTAAATTAATACGATATGAAAGATCAAATAGCAACAATAGAAACCAAAAAAAGTACAAAAATACGCACCACAGGAGCGGATGCAGTAATGCGATCGCTTATTTATGAAGGTGTTGATATTATTTTCGGGTACCCGGGCGGTGCTATAATGCCCGTTTATGATGCCCTTATGGACCACAGCGATAAAATCAGGCACATACTTACACGTCATGAACAGGGTGCTATACATGCCGCACAGGGATATGCAAGGGTAACTGGTAAAGTAGGTGTTGTAATGGCTACTTCTGGCCCCGGGGCCACCAATCTAATAACCGGCATTGCTGATGCTATGGTTGATTCAACGCCCCTTGTATGTATTACCGGACAGGTTACCGCTCCGTTGCTCGGCACTGATGCCTTTCAGGAAACCGATGTAATTGGCATATCAATGCCTGTCACCAAATGGAATTACCTGATAACAAAGCCCGAAGAAATACCTGAAATACTTGCACAGGCATTTTTTATTGCCCGTTCGGGCAGGCCTGGCCCTGTACTTATTGATATTGCGAAAAACGCACAATTTGGCGAACTTGATTTCGAATATAAAAGATGTATCAAAATCAGAAGCTATGTACCCAAGCCTGTTGTTAAACCCGAAAAAGTCCGGCAAGCCGCAGAACTGATTAATAAAGCCAGTAAACCTTATATTCTTTTCGGTCAAGGTGTGATTTTAGGAAATGCTGAAGACGAATTCAGGGCTTTTGTTGAAAAATCGGGAATACCAGCTGCATGGACTATTCTGGGTGCATGTGCACTTCCAAAGAAACACCCGCTTAACATGGGTATGCTGGGCATGCATGGTAACTATTCAACAAATATAAAAACAAATGAATGCGACCTGATTATTGCTGTCGGCATGCGTTTCGATGACCGTGTAACTGGAGATCTGAAACGTTATGCACCACAGGCAAAAGTTATCCATCTTGAAATTGATCCGGCTGAAATTAACAAAAACGTAAAGGCTGACATTGCTTTGCTTGGCGATGTTAAAGAAACATTGCCTATGCTTACCAGACTGATAGAAAAACGCGACCATTCAGCATGGATTAAAGAGTTTAAAGACGCTGACAGGATTGAATATGAGAAGGTGATAAAACATGATCTTTATCCAGAAAAAGAAGGCCTCACGATGGGTGAAGTAATAAGAATTCTGAATGAAAAAACGGGCGGCGATGTTATTGTTGTTACCGATGTTGGTCAGCATCAGATGATAACTTCCCGGTATTTCGAATTCAGAAATAAGCGTTCATTTGTTACCTCAGGAGGATTGGGAACAATGGGATTTGGACTTCCGGCAGCTCATGGAGCCAAAATCGGCGCTCCTGACAAAGAAGTTGTCCTCATTGTAGGTGATGGCGGCCTGCAAATGACCATTCAGGAACTTGGTACCATCAATCAAACCCAGGCGGCCGTTAAAATAATTCTGATGAATAATAAATACCTCGGTATGGTAAGACAGTGGCAGGAAATGTTTTTTGAAAAACGTTATTCAGAAACCTATCTGCTTAACCCCGACTTTATTAAAGTTGCCGAAGGATTTGGTATTAAAGGGAAAAAAGTCCTTCACCGTCCTGAGCTGGATGCCGCTATTCAGGAAATGCTTGATCATAAAGGTCCCTATTTCCTTGAAGTCAATATTGAAAAAGAAGACAATGTATTACCTATGGTGCCGGCAGGAGCATCAGTATCTGAAGTAGTCCTTGAACATAAAAAATAACCGACATGTCACTTGATAACAGAAAAAACGGAGAAAGAAAGCAGAATTATACCATTTCTGCTTTCTCTGAAAACCACATAGGTTTGTTAAACCGCATAACAATTATTTTTACCCGCCGCAACGTGAATATTGAAAGCCTTACAGTTAGCGCATCAGCAATTAAGGGCATTCATAAATTCACCATTGTTGTGCACGACACGCGTGAAAAGGTTGATAAAGTGGTCAGGCAAATTGAAAAACTGGTTGAAGTACTTAAAGCATATTATCACACCGATGATGAGGTAATATACCAGGAAATAGCTTTGTATAAAATACCTACCAAAGCTCTTATTGAAGGTGACGACCTCGAAAATACCATCAGGAAGCATAATGCACGCATCCTTGAAGTAAGGCCTGACTATACCGTCATTGAAAAAACCGGTTACAAGGAAGATTATATGGCACTTTTTGATGAGCTTCAGAAATACGGAGTTCTGCAATTTACCAGTTCGGGCAGAGTAGCAGTCACCCGATCAAGCAAGGAATTGCTGGCAAATTATCTTAAAGAAGCCGGCGAAATGACTGCAGAATATGAAAATAACTAAATATCAAATACAAATCAATTATGGCAAAAATTAATTTTGGTGGAATTATTGAAGACGTTAAAACACGCGAAGAATTCCCTTTAAAAAAAGCACAGGAAGTATTAAAAAATGAAGTAGTGGCTGTTATAGGCTACGGTGTCCAGGGCCCGGCACAATCTCTTAATATGAGAGATAACGGGATTAATGTTATCATAGGACAGGCACCTGAGTTTAAAGCTGACTGGGATAAAGCTGTAAAAGACGGCTGGGTACCTGGCAAAACCCTTTTCCCTGTTGAAGAAGCTGCAAAGAAAGGTACAATCATACAGTACCTTGTTTCAGATGCTGCACAGCGTGCAATATGGCCAGTGCTCAAACCATGCCTCAACCCGGGAGATGCCCTCTATTTTTCACACGGATTTTCTATTACTTATAAAGAACAAACCGGGGTCATTCCTCCTTCAAATGTTGATGTCATTCTTTGTGCGCCTAAAGGATCCGGCACCAGTGTAAGAAGAAATTTTCTTGCAGGTGCAGGTATTAATTCAAGTTATGCTGTTTTTCAGGATTACACAGGCAAGGCAAAAGACAGGGTTATTGCACTGGGTATCGCCATTGGTTCAGGTTACCTATTCCCGACTACCTTTGAAAATGAAGTATACAGTGATCTGACAGGCGAACGTGGTGTACTCATGGGAGCTCTGGCAGGTATTATGGAAGCACAGTATAAGGTACTGCGCGAAAATGGACACAGCCCCAGTGAAGCATTCAATGAAACTGTTGAAGAACTTACACAGAGTCTTATCAGATTGGTTGATGAAAATGGTATGGACTGGATGTATGCCAACTGCAGTGCAACAGCTCAGCGCGGAGCTCTCGACTGGCTGCCAAAATTCAGAGAAGCTACGTTGCCCGTATTCCGTGAATTATATAACCGGGTTAAAAATGGTGATGAAACCAAACGTGTACTTGAGAAAACTGGCCATCCCAATTACCGGGCTGAACTCGACGCTGAATTAAAACAAATGCGTGAGTCAGAAATGTGGCAAGCCGGACAGCAGGTGCGTAACCTCAGACCAAAACATAATTAACCAAGTAAAGCAATATTCTGTTTTTAGCTATTGGTTATTACAGAAAGTAATTCCAAATTCTTCAATTGATTTTTTCAATTGAAGAATATCGGATAATAATAAAACTGCTTCATAGGATCATCTCCTATGAAGCTTTTTATTTATCCCAGATTTGCTATCAGGAGCAAAGCGAACTAATGACTTAACCCCGATTAAGAAAAACTAAACCCGGATTTGTCATTAGGAGCGAAGCGAACTAATGAC
>CAZBCB010000219.1:0-5768 GCA_964489905.1 uncultured Bacteroidales bacterium | reverse complement strand
ATCAAAAGAATCAGCACTTTTAATAGACAAAACCACTGTAAAAGGATTTACCATGTTATCGGAGAAGCAAAATAAAATAATTCATTTCAGGTATTTCCCGGCAGGTAATTGGTTTTACATTGACGGTAAAGGTGGTTTTTTTGAAGAACTTGCAAAGGGAACCTTATCGCTTTATACCCTGAATACTATTGAAAAATTTCCAATGTCCGATGATGTAAAGCCGCATAAATATTATTTTATATATAGTCCTGCCACCGGACTTAAAAGAATTATGCTTAACCGCAAAAGCTTGTGTACCACACTGAAGTCAAAAGAGTTTCTGAAATATATGCGTGAACATAATATAAAGGCAAATAAGCATGATCGCATGATCAAAGCCGTTGAAGAATTTAACCGTTTTTTATCGGTAAATCCGCAATTGCTCAGACCATATGACGTGCCTGTCTGCAATGCTTTATAACTTAAGAATGAAACTTCAGAAAAGCAGATAATTCCAAATTTGTAAATTGACAAAATCAATGGACGAATCGGATAATGTAGTTATCCATTCCCAATAACGGTAAAAAAGCTGCCTCCTGAAAGAAGCAGCTTTTTTATGATTTCAACAGAGATATTAATCCCAGCCGGGATACTGAACAAGGTTGTAATTTGAATTGATGATTTCAACCAGAGGAATAGGGAAGAAATCATTCTTACCCGGTGTAAACTGACATGAAACAGGTGATTCCTGAGGTAATCCGTTAAGATAATTACGCAACTTCTGCCCATTCAGCCTGTCTTGCATTTTCCAGCGCACCAGATCGAAAAACCGGTGGCCTTCCAGCGCCAGTTCAACCCTGCGCTCATGAACAATATCATTAAAAGTGACATTTGACAAATCAGCAGGTGAACCGGTATCGGCTCCGTTCCTTGCACGTTTTCTTACCATATTTACCAGTTGCAGAGGTGAAAGACCTGATATGGGGGTTACGCTCTGCCCTGATTTTAATGCAGCTTCTGCAGCCATCAGTATTATATCTGCATAGCGGATATAAGGGAAATTATTTGGCCCGTTTCCATGAGCAGCTCGATGTGTCCAATATTCTGAACCTGAAGCTTCGAATTTACGCCCGATCATGTTTGTCGGGCTTCTCTTGCAATTAATAGTCCCCCAATCATCGACAAATACCGGATCACCCGTGGTACCAATAGTAACAATCATCCTTGGATCACCGGGCTCAAATTCATTAAGCAAATCGGCTGTCGGACAATTGAAGCCCCACCCCAGATCCTTTGTATTATAATCACGAACAGTTGTATAAATGGTTAAATAAGTACCCCGTGATATCATGTAACCCAGACCATCATTAATTGATTGTATTTCAAAAATTGACTCCATAGAATTCTCACCCGCAACAGTAAAAATATAACGGTAACCGGGTGTCCCGTCAGGATATAACGAAGAACTATTCTGATTCCAGTATGTATCAAATATCTCACCGTTAATACCAACCAGTTGATATTCACCCGAACTAATGACACTGTCTGCATAAGCTAATGCGAGATTGTACGTATTTGTGCAACCTGAAAAACGTTCATCAGCCGGATAATTTTCAGCATAGGAGGCCTCGTAAAGATATGCTTTTGCAAGTAGAGCATGCGCAGCACCTCTGGTTGCCCTACCCATCTCAGTTGCTGCATAACTGCTTCTGGGTGGTAACAGCACGGCAGCTATCTTAAGCCTTTCCTGAACAAAATGCAAACATTCCGCAATGGTATTTCTTTTTACATCATATTCAGTTACCATCAACGGATGATCAACTATAGGAATACCACCATAAACCTGCATCATTTTAAAATGGACAAAAGCCAGAATAAAATTGAGTTCCCCTTCATATTGATTTAATAAAGCGGCGACTGAAGAACTGACTGTCGCATTGTTTTCTCTGAACTTTTTAATCCCTTGCAATGTTGAAGTAGCTCTTAAAATTGTTTTATAATTATAACCCCAGAAATTATCTGACATGGCTTTTTCTTCTCCAGAAGGTTGCATGATACCCTGATCAATATGTTGAAAATCCAGAAAGTCATCACCTCCGAGCTCACCGCCGGCTTCTGCATCATCTGATGCAATACTTCCAAATCCAAGATACATCATATCAAGCGTTGTAAGCGGATTGGGTAATGAATTGAGTGATGCATAAGTGCCGGTAACTCCCAAGTTAATTCCATCAATGGTCGTGTAAAATACTTCATCTGTTATTACCCCGTTTGGGTTTCTGTCCAGAAATTCTTCAGAACATCCTGTATAAACCAATGCCAGAATAATTATCAAGAAATATATATTGTGTTTCATGATCATCATATTTAAAAATTAACAAATTAAAACATAAGATTAATACCCAACAGATACATTCTTGCCTGAGGATAAGTTCCCCTGTCGAAACCTCTTTCCAGAATGGTGGTTTCATTAACTTCTGGGTCAAACCCTGTATATTTGGTTATGGTAAAAAGATTTTTTGCACCAATATAAACACGAAGTTTCTTAATATGGGCTCTATCAGTCAATGTAACAGGCAAGGTATAGCCCAGCTGAATATTTTTCAGTCGCATATAGGAACCATCCTCAACATAGAAATCTGATGAACTCAGATTGGGGTCCATACGGGGCATTCCGGTATTTTCGTTGCGTGCAGGACTGATAACTGTTGGTAATGCATTCCCGTCGGCTGTATTATAAATAGCCGGGATATAAGCATCAATCAGATCGGGAGAAACATTCAGACCACCGTTATTCATGGTGTATATATTAACTTTAAGCATATTAAATATTTTGTTACCATAACTTCCCTGTAAAAATGCATTAAGGTCAAAACCTTCATATTCAAGATTGATGCTAAACCCATACGTAAATTTCGGATTTGGGTCACCAATCTGTACCATATCAAGAGGAGATATTTTACCATCCTTGTTGGCATCAACAAATTTAAAGTTGCCGGGTTTGGCATTAGCCTGCATCACATTATATTGTACAGGATTGCCATTGATATCAAAGCCATTAATTATTGTCGTCCCTCTCGGATCAATAGCTACCCGCTGCCATCTTCCTGCTCTGTCCTTATACCATGTAAAGTCAGACTCTTTAAATATACCGTCAGTCTGATAACCAACAAAGGCTGATACTACCTGTCCATTCTTGGTTTGACAGACATTAGCAAGTCCACGTCCGTTACCTGCATACAAAGGATCGCCAATATCATCAATCCGGGTAACAGCATGGGTTAAATTAAAATCAACATCAAAACTGAGTTTCCCGATTTTATTACTGTAGCCAACTGAAGTTTCAAATCCCCTGTTATTCAAAGTTCCGTAATTAACCATGGGACGTGTATCAAGATTTGCATCGCCGAGTTCCTGTGACGCAGAAGTTACTATATAACCTACCGTAAGCGGTACGGATTTTCTGATAAGCATATCCTTGTTTCTGCGTCTGAAAACATCAAATGTAACATTCAACTTATTACTCATAAAACCAAGATCGATTCCTATATTTTCAGTTACAACAGTTTCCCATTTCAGATCAGGATTTGCTGCCGTCAGTAAAGCAGCTCCATCATGTGTTTCACCACCAAAGGGATATCCGTTAATAGGTAATGCACCTATGGAATTTATATAAAGAAATGGCTCAATGTCATCGTTTCCTGTCTCACCGTATCCGGCTCTTATCTTGCCAAAGCTTAACAGACTATTATTCTTAAGAAAATTAAGTTCACTGAATTTAAACCCTGCTGAAACTGACGGAAAGAGATCACTCCTGTCATTGGGGCCAATTATCGAAGAATGATCATTTCTGAAATTTGCCTGAAACAAGAAAATACCGGCATAATCATAATTAATTCTGCCGAAATAGGCATAACGTGATATTTCAGTAGGCCTTCCAAGTAATTGTGTAACCGTTGGGGCACCCCCCTGCAGATTCCTCATGGATTCTGAATTATTAAATAAGCCTGCAAGTGAAATATCTTCATTTGAACGTCTTGTATAACCAGCTTCAGATCCCAGCATAAGGGTAATGTTGTGCTTTTCAAACAATGTCTTTTTATAGGTCATAAAATTCTGCCATTGCCAGCTGAAATTATTATGGTTTATCTGCTGGTACTGATTAATTGTAATACTTTGAGAAGCACTGGCATCATTTTCTGCACCAATAATATGATCAGGAGTAAAGCGTGAATACTCGTCGGCAAAGTAGCTAAAACCAAAGCGGGATTCAAAACTAAGGCCCTTAATTATTTCAATGTTTGCAAAAATGTCCCCAAAAAGTGAATTCGCTACTGTCTTATTATTGTTATAGGCTATCTGAGCTGCAGGATTTTTAATATTACATGCCAGTCCTGCTCCTTTATATGCATAATTTCCTGAGCCATCATCAGCATAAACAGGTACAATTGGCAGCATTTGCATAGCAGTACTCACCGGTGAATTGTATTCATTTCTTTCATCCTGCGTGGCAAAAATATTTCGCAAAATACTAAAATTCTGCCCGATCTTAATCCTGTTCGTCAGCTTATGATCACTGTTAAGCCGCAAGGTGTACCTGTCGTTAAAAGTACGTCGCAAGGTACCCTCCTGCGAACTATAACCAATACTGAAATAAAAATTTGACTTTTCACTTCCTCCATTTGCTGAAAAAAAGACATTTTTCATTATTGCCCTTCTGAAAATTTCGTCATACCAGTCAGTATTAGCCAATGGCATGGTATCGGTTGGTGAAAGAAAGGTTTTTGTAGCATCGTCGTATAAAAAATAAGCAGGTTGATCTGATGCTTCAAGGAATTGATTATATATTGCTGCATATTCCTGAGCATTTGCTACATCAACAGTATGTATCACTTTTTGTGTACCCATGTACACATCAAGTGTTGTCTGCATCAGCCCCGTTTTTCCTTTTTTTGTTGAAATCAATATAACGCCGTTACCGCCTGCTGAACCATAAATGGCCTGAGATGCAGCATCCTTTAACACTTCAATAGACTCAATGTCATTGGGATTAATATCTCCGAGTGAACCACCGGCTACACCATCAACAACCACCAATGGACTTCCGCCGTTAATCGTCGCAAGCCCTCTGACACGGATTACAGGTGCATTACCGGGTTGTCCTGAATTTTGTAAAACCATCACGCCGGCAGCTTTCCCCTGAAGTGCTTCTTCAACCCTTGTCACAGGAAGCCTGCTTATATCTTCTGATTTTATGGAAGTTACGGCACCTGTCAGGTCGCTTCGCTTTACCGACCCGTATCCGATAACCACCACATCTCCCAGTGAAATAATATCAGGAACCAACTGCAGTCTGACCTCTGTCAGACCTTTTGTTTCAATCTCTTCAGTAAGATATCCCACATAAGAAATTACCAGAATGGCATTTTCATTAACATTAATGGTAAAATTACCATCGAGGTCAGTAGTACTCCCGTTATTAGTCCCTTTTTCAATAATGGTAACACCGGGAAGAGGCATATTATTTTCGTCCCTGATATTACCCTTAATAGCTACCTGGGCATTTGCCAATATAGCAAATGAGCCCAGAAAAAAGAATAAAAGAAAAATTCTTTGAAAGCGTTTTTGTACCATAGTTTGAGTTAATTAATTAGTTATTAAACAATTATAAAATAAAACTTTTCAGTTTTAATGATCTGTTATAAAAGAAAAAAGGTTTTTAGGCTTATCAAATATAAAAGATAAATAGTAAATTGCTTAAGTTTTACTTTAATATTTTACTCGTTAAT
>CAZBCB010000218.1:0-5774 GCA_964489905.1 uncultured Bacteroidales bacterium | reverse complement strand
TAATATTTAAATGGCCTGAAATTACTCTAAATAATTAAATGATTTTAGGTTTTTAATGTTTTTTTGAAAAAAAACCAAAAAAGGGTTCCATGTAATCACTCAAACGGATGTTCTTTCATAAAATCAGGATTATAATGGTCAGAACTATCGAGTTCTTGTAACCAGCCATTGCAAAAATCCAGTTTTTCCATTTCTTCTATAACTTCCTCATATTCTTCCTTTGTTATTTTTCTGTTTAAATATTTATATCCTGAAACAGAGGGTATTGGCTTGTATTGTGCCATAAGGGAAATATGAACAGTATTACCGATCTCTTCTGCAATCCATCTGAGTATTCTTTTGCTGTCTGCAACTTGTCCAGGCAATACCAGATGCCTGATTATCATTCCGTTTATTGCATATCCGTCATCATTTATAATTAAAGTATTCCCTTTTTGTCTGTACATTTCTTTGATGGCTTGCATGGCCACACGGGGATAATCTTCAGCCCCGGAATATTTCTTAGCAATATAGGAATCAAAATATTTAAAATCAGGTAAATAAACATTTATTTTCTGTTCAAAGGTTTTTAAGATTTCAACTTTATCATAACTATTTGTATTATAAACAGTTATCGGACAATAGCCCTTTTGCTGAAGAGCATCAATTATGAAATGTACATGCGGAGCAAAGTGTGAGGGAGAAACAAAACCTACAGCATGACATCCTCTGTTGAGAGAACTAATTACTGTGTCAATTATTTCTTTTTCCGAATAACTCTTTATCAGCTTACTGCTATTGTTTCGGCTTATCTGATAATTCTGACAATATATACACTGCAAATTGCAATGCCTAAAAAAAATGTTGCAGATACCATCCCGACCGCTTATAACAGGTTCTTCCCCACGATGAATACATATTGACCCGATATTAAATTTATCATCGCATTGGCAATATCCTAATTCTCCATCAGTTCTGTTAACCCTACAATTGCGTGGACAAATATTGCAGCTTTTCAGTAAAGAAAACATTTTTCAGTAATTAGAAAAATTAAAAACACTATAAAGTCAATTGGTAATTTATCTTTTATTTTTAACTTTGCCATTCTTTCGGTCCGTAGCTCAGCTGGTAGAGCACGTGACTCTTAATCATGGGGTCGAGGGTTCGAATCCCTCCGGACCGACAACCTTAAGAAATAAAAAGCTTGTCAACTCTTTTCGTTAAGTGAGGATGAGTGAGAAATTTTTCGGTAAACCATGTCCAGAATCCTGCCTCAAGCCTGTAATTTTTAATATATTCATTCACATCAATCTGATTATATAATGATTTGCCGCCGGCCAGCAACAATAAACCATGCTGAGCTGATTCAGGCGATGAAACCGAAAAACCTATTTTATCACAGGTGAACTCGCATGCCCGAGAATATGCCAAACCAAGAAAAGGCACAAAATAACCCGGAAATAGCAATGTCTTTTTCAATAAATGCTTTCTTTTAATATGTGCCAGTTCATGCCCAATAATAAAAGGCAGTGATTTGTTACCTTTGATAGCACCTGCTTCAACAATATCAGAATACAAGATAACAAAATTGTTACCCATAAACCTTGTCGCAAAGGCATTCAGAAGACCACCTGATTCAACAATATAAATTTCCGGTTCAGGCATGCCAAGCTTAGAGGCTATCTGACTGGTTATCTGGTATATATAAGGAAACTGCTTTTCTGTTACTTTCACTGCACTGCCTCTCAGAATACCTATTAAAAAACCTTTTTTCAATAATATTAATACTGAAAAAACCAAAATATATGTAATTAATAGACCAAGAACAGTTTTACTCCATTCAGTTCTAAACATGAAAACTACAAATCCAATACTTACGTAAAAAAATATGGTAATTATAAACATGCTGATGAAATAAAACCTTTCTTTGGGATAAATATAATAATCATTTTTTTTTCGGACATTGCGGTTTGCTTCATGGCTATTGCCGCTTACATTACTGTTTAGAAAAGCAGATTTTTTCCTGTACCATTCCTCAATATTTTGACCCATACAATAATTTTCGCGGAGATAATGAATAAAATCAGCAACAGCAGCTTGTTCAATTAATAATTCACTTTGTCTGGCTTTATCTTTAATAATTAGTGATTGTTCATGTAAAGTTACTTCGAAAAATTCATTTGTTTGCTTTTCAGATAATACCTTAAAAAGATTGTAAAGGATAACCGGATTATTCTGAAGGTTTATCCCGAAAAGCCAGTTTTTATAGTTGGTTTCTCTCATTTTACTTTGATTTTTTAATTGCCTGATCAATGTCTTCAATAATATCATTAATATGTTCAAGTCCGACAGATACTCTCAGCATTCCATCCGTTATTCCTGATTCAGCCTTTTCCGTCGCAGTAAGTTTAGAGTGGGTTGTTGTTGATGGATGTGTTATGATTGTACGTGTATCTCCAAGGTTTGAGGTAATAGATAAAAATTCTAACGCATTTACAAAACGCATAGCTCGTTTAATACCTCCTTTAAGTTCAAAGGTTACAATACCTCCTCCTAGTTTCATTTGCTTCTTTGCAAGTTTATACTGCGGATGAGAAGGCAAAAAGGGATATCTGACCCAACTAACCTGATTATTATTCTCAAGATATTTTGCCAGACTTAATGCATTTGAACAATGCTTTTCCATTCTTACCGCAAGGGTTTCCAGACTTTTTGAAAGCAGCCATGCAGTGTGTGGTGACATGGTTGGCCCTATTATCCTTGCAAATGTTCTTACATCTTTGATATTGTCCTTGCTTCCGAGCACTGCACCGGCTATTGTACGTCCCTGTCCATCAATATATTTGGTGGCCGAATGTACAACAAAATCAGCTCCGTATGCAATTGGATTCTGTAGGTAAGGTGTCGCAAAGCAATTATCAATTATTACATATAGTCCGTGTTTTTCTGCGAGACTGCATAACCATTTCAGATCAATCAGTTCCAACCCCGGATTAGATGGTGTTTCTGCAAAAATCACTTTTGTTGTTGGCAATATGCTGTTTTCCCATTCTTTTTTTTCATTATTTATTACAAATGAATGCGAAATGCCCCATCTTGATAATACTTGCGTTATCATGAGCCTTGTAGTTCCAAATATCTGATTGGAAGATAAAATATGATCTCCGGGTCTTAAAACAGAAATCAAACTAAGAAATATCGCTGACATGCCTGATGATGTTGCAATTCCATCTTCAGCACCCTCTAAAACACACATTTTTTTAATGAATTCATCTGTATTCGGATTGGAAAATCTGGTATATATATTACCTTCCTGTGTTTCAGCAAAAATATCACGGGCCTCTTCGGCGCTTCTGAATGTAAAACTCGATGTTTCAAAAACCGGCACACTATGTTCACGGTGTGTTGACCTTTCAGCCTGAATGCGTATTGCCTCTGTTTCAAATTTTTTTGTTCTGTTCATTTTCCTTAAAACAAATAAGAACTTAAATATAATTTATAATTTCATTGAAAAAATATGAATATTTATTAAAAAAGAATGAATTATTTTTCATTTTTTCATTTCTTAGTTGTAAAATTGTGTTAAATATTATATTTAAACAAATTTTAAATTAAAAGGAGGTTAAAATGATTCAGTGGATTAAAAACAATGATGCCATTGGTACGGTTAATCGTGGTGTACCTGCCGAATCGGGACTTTGTACACTATGTGATTCCTCGTGCAAAGGCAAATGTGAAACATGGCTTGCTTCATTAAAAGGACGTAAATTATTATATCCGAGAGATTTTGGGCAAACTACAGCAGGTGCATGGCATGTATCATCTATTGGTGTGGGATATCACAGCCTCAGGATACAGGGTTATGCCTACGGAGCAAAAGGTATTAATGGTAAATTAACGAATAATGCTGATGATTGCATTTTTACAAACGTGAATATTCAGTCATCCTTTGGCAATGTTCATAAAACAAAGTTTAAATTACCAATAATGACAGGTGCACTGGGTTCTACTTTTGTTGCTGCCAAATATTGGGATTCATTTGCTATCGGTGCTGCTCTTTGCGGAATACCTATTGTCGTAGGTGAAAATGTAGTGGGAGTTGATAAAGAATCTCAGCTGGAAAATGGTCGTATCAAAAAGGCACCTGAGCTCGACCGCCGTATTGAAACTTATTTCAGGTATTTTAACGGATATGGTGCAATTATTGTACAAATGAACGTTGAAGATACACGTAACGGCGTTGCAGAATATATCATGGATAAATATGGCGATAAAGTTATCATTGAACTGAAATGGGGACAGGGTGCAAAAGACATTGGAGGTGAAATTCAGGTAACCAGTCTTGAATATGCTAAATTCCTCAAAGACAGAGGTTATCTTGTTGATCCCGACCCATATAATCCTACGGTACAAAAAGCATTTGAACAACGTGCTATTACTGCTTTTGCCCGTCACAGCCGGTTGGGTGGAACTGACCTTAACAATCCGGCTGAAGTAAGGGAAAGCTTTATGAAATCAGTTGCTTATTTGAGAAAAATAGGGTTTAAAAGAATTACACTTAAAACCGGTGCTTATGACCTGGAAGCCCTGGCAATGGCAATACGATACTCTGCTGATGCAGGCCTTGATCTTCTTACCGTTGATGGTTCGGGAGGAGGAACCGGTATGAGTCCATGGAATATGATGCAGCACTGGGGTATACCTTCAATAGCTTTGCATTCAAAAACCTATGAGTATTGTAAAATACTTGATGAAAAAGGAATTAAGGTTCCTGACATTTCATTTGCCGGAGGTCTGGCACGCGAAGATCATATTTTTAAAGCACTGGCACTGGGCGCACCATATACTAAACTAGTATGTATGGGCCGTGCTCCAATGATTCCGGGATTCCTTGGAAGCAATATTGAAGGCGTTTTCAAACCCGAAAAACGCGCTGAATTGCATGGGCACTGGGAATCATTACCACCTTCAGTTACTGAACATGGAAAATATCCCGAAGAAATATTTGCAGGATGGGAGCCTGTAAAAGCAATAGTAGGTAATGACGAAATAAACAAAATACCTTTTGGCGCTATTGCAATGTATGCTTTTGCCGATAAGCTCGCAGGTGGTTTACAACAATTTATGGCTGGTGCGCGCAAGTTTAACCTTAATGAAATTACTCGCGATGATATATTTTCGGCAAATCGTGAAACAGCAGAAGTAACCGGCATACCCTTTATGACTGATGCCTTGAACGAAAAAGCGCTCAAAGTACTTAAAGAATAATAGTCTTAAATAGTTTTTCTATAATAATAGGTGTTTCAGTCTGAAATAATATACTGAAACACCTTTATTATTTATTAAAGTATTATTCCGGGATTAATCGACAGAAACACAATAAACCGTGATATGTCGGATAATGCGTTATTTGAATTGATTCAGTATAAAAAAACCGTTATAATCAGCGAAGGATATAGCATTTCAAAAATGCCTGCTCAACCTGTTCAGACCAAATCTGAATTAATCCCAATTACGATGAATTAACAAATTCATCGTAATTGGGATAATCAAAAACTCTTATAAATTAATTTTTCTAAATCTGGATTACTTTATTATTCGCTTTTCTTAACCGGTTTACCTGGCTTGGCTGCTTTTGTTTCTTTTTTAACTGGCCTGGCAGCAGGTTTTTTCTTTTCTGCTGTCACTTCATTTACAACAGGATTTTCAATAACCTGAGCTGTTTTTTTCAATAATGCCTTCTTTTTTCTTGGCCTTGTTACACCATAAGATTTTATAGTGATTTTTCCTCTTCT
>CAZBCB010000217.1:0-5785 GCA_964489905.1 uncultured Bacteroidales bacterium | reverse complement strand
CGTTTTAAACAAAAATGCATCGGTAATAGTTGTTGAATACTATTGTAAGTATTATTTGCTTTCAAAAAAAATCTTTAATAAAATTGTTGCTTGTTCAGAAAAAATTATGAATCTTGAAAATTTAAAGGATCTTCTTGTTGAAAATCAATACTATATACTATTTGGTATATTTTTATTGTGTTTTCTGATTCAGATGATGTATTACCTCGCCATTTATTCCCGTTTTGTTTTTTATGTAAGACAACACTCTCCTCAGTCTGAGGAACCGGTATCAGTGATTATCTGTGCCCGCAATGAGGCTGAAAATCTCGAAAAGTACCTGCCGATTGTATTATCACAAAATTATAAGGAATATGAAGTCATTGTTGTTGATGACGGTTCTTCTGATGAAACCGAATTTGTCTTAAAGCGGCTTCAGTTACAGTTTCCTCATTTACGTTATACCAAAATCCATGAAGATAAAAAATTCTCACACGGTAAAAAATTGGCTGTTACCATTGGCATCAAGGCAGCCAAATATGATATCCTGCTTTTTACGGATGCCGACTGTAAACCTGCAAGTAACCTGTGGCTGCAAAAAATGGCGGGAAATTTCACAGCAGGCAAAGATATAGTGCTTGGATATGGGGGTTATTATCCGAGAAGAGGGTTACTGAACAAGTACATACGGTATGATACCCTTATTATTGCCATGCAATACTTAAGTTATGCTATTTGCGGCTTTCCTTATATGGGGGTAGGAAGGAATATTGCATACCGTAAATCGTTTTTTTACAAGACAGCAGGGTTTAGCAATCATCTGCATCTGATGTCAGGCGATGATGACCTTTTTGTGAATGAAAATGCAACCCGTAAAAATACCGCTGTTGAATTTTCACAAGAAAGCCACACCCGATCTGATCCTCAGGCTTCTGTTAAAAAGTGGTTCCAGCAAAAGAGACGCCACCTTACAACTGCGCCGCTTTATAAATTCAAACATAAAGTACTGCTGGCATTGGAACCTTTTTCCCGATTCATTTTTTATCTGTTATTTATTTTTTTGTTATTTTTTCCTGACATCTGGTTATATGTTCTCGCAGTTTTTACATTTCGGTTGCTGATTCAGTTTTTAATTATTAAAAATGCCATGATCCGTTTGAAAGAGAATAATTTATTATTATATTCGTTTATATTTGACATTTTTTCATTGTTTATTAATTTTTGGCTTTTTGTTTCGAACAGAATAAGACACAGGCATCATACATGGAAGTGAATTTAAATTTATCAGAGAAGGCCCAACGGGATTATACCCTTGTACAACAGGCGACGAAAGGTGACCAGCGTGCATTTGCAGAATTGATGGGTCGGTACAGAGATGCGATTTATTATATGTTGCTTAAGATGGTTAATAATGCAAGTGATGCAGAAGATTTAACGATTGAAGCATTTGGGAAAGCCTTTAAAAACCTATCACAATATGCTCCGAATTATGCTTTCAGTACATGGCTTTTTAAAATAGCCACCAACAATTGTATCGACTTCATCCGAAAGAAGAAAGCCAACCACATTTCACTCGACCAGAATGACGAGGAACATGAAAAAGCTACTATGGATGTTCAGGCTCCCGTTATGGATCCGGAAGAAACGCTTATAAATGAACAAAAGATAAAATTAATGCGGTCGGTAGTTTCAAAACTGAAACCCCGTTACAGAAAACTTATAGAGCTGCGCTATTTTAATGAGCTTTCCTACGAGGAAATTGCTGAAGAACTTGAATTACCGATTGGTACCGTAAAAGCCCAATTATTCAGGGCACGTGAACTACTTTATAATATCTTAAAAAATACAAGCGCAAAGATGTAGTTTCTTTTCGCTTTTTATGCAGGTTATAGAAAAATATTTTCCCTCGCTTTCCGGAATTCAGAAAGAACAGTTCCGTCAACTCCAACCATTATACGCTGACTGGAATGCCAGAATAAACGTTGTTTCACGAAAAGATATCGTTAATCTTTATGTGCATCATGTTTTGCATTCACTTGCTATTGCCCGGATCATTTCATTCAAGCCGCAGACAGTTGTTCTTGATGCAGGCACAGGCGGTGGTTTCCCGGGAATTCCACTGGCTATCTTGTTTCCCGAAGTTGAATTTATCCTTGTTGACTCTATCTCAAAGAAAATAAAGGTTGTAGAGGCAATTGCACAAACATTAAGGCTTAAAAATTGTCATACTGTGGTTAACCGTGTGGAAAAACTTATTATAAAAGCTGATTTTGTTGTTTCACGGGCTGTTACTGATATGTCAGTGCTTTATTCATGGGTCAGGCATATCATTGAACCCGGCGGAAATAATTTGCTGCCAAACGGATTGCTCTGCCTCAAAGGGGGCGACTTAGACAAGGAATTAAAAGGACTGGCCAGGGAAGTGAAAATATATGAACTTGGCCATTATTTTGATGAACCTTTTTTTTTAACAAAAAAACTGCTTTATTTGCCTGTTCTTTTCTGACATTAAGCATTTCCTGGTGTTTCCTTAATTCTGATACACTTCAATCAAGCAACAGTAAATCTTGCTTATTAAATTCTTTTTTGATTATCCGAAGTACGATGAAATTATAAATTCATTCTACTTCGGTTGAAAAAATGTTTAAAAAACCAGAATTTCTTTCTGATTTTTATTAGCATGAATGAATTTATTAATTCATCGTACTTAGGTTGATTCATGGTACCTGGGTTTATTTAAGATAATAAAATAATCACCTAAATTTCCTGACATCATGTAAGGGTCAATGTTTGTCGTCAGGAAAGAAACAAATTGAAAAAATCATGCAATTTTATTATATTTTTATCCTTGACTAATGTCGGTTAATTTGTATTTTTACTTTTTTAAAATTTACATGGCAAAGATTACAGAAGGTGATATAGCTCCGGATTTTACGGCAAGAAATCAGGATGGAAAAGAAATAAGTCTCTCTGATTTCAGGGGTAAGAAAGTAATATTGTATTTTTATCCCAAGGATGATACACCAGGTTGTACGGCTGAAGCATGCAACTTAAGGGATAATTATAGTGAACTGACAAAACGTGGTTTTAAAGTTATCGGAGTCAGTCCTGATGACGAAAAATCACATGCGAAATTTAAAACCAAACACAGCCTTCCTTTTCATCTGATAGCCGATAGGGAAGCAAAAATACTGAAGGCATATAATGCATGGGGCGAAAAAAAGATGTACGGAAAGTCATATATGGGCGTGTTGCGCACCACCTATATTATTGATGAGCAGGGTAAAATAATCCGTATTATTACAAAGGTTAATACTGCTGATCATGCAAAACAGATACTTGAAGAATTAGGATTAAACTAAAATATATAATACATACATGGCAAAAGAACAAACCATCGACGAAATAAAGAAAGAGAAACTCAAATCGCTTGAGATTACACTGGGTAAAATTGAAAAAGATTTCGGCAAAGGCGCCATTATGAAACTGGGCGACCATGCTATTGTAAACGTAGCTGCAATACCCTCAGGGTCTATTGGGCTTGACATTGCACTTGGCGTTGGTGGATATCCCCGTGGCAGGGTGGTTGAGATTTTTGGTCCTGAATCATCAGGTAAGACAACCCTGGCAATTCATGCCATTGCTGAAGCCCAGAAGGCAGGGGGCATAGCTGCCTTTATTGATGCCGAACATGCTTTTGACCGCTTTTATGCCCAAAAACTGGGTGTGGATGTTGAAAACCTGCTGATTTCACAACCTGACAATGGTGAGCAGGCACTCGAAATAGCCGACCATCTCATTCGTTCAGGAGCTATTGATATTATTGTTATTGACTCAGTTGCTGCTCTGACGCCCAAAGCAGAAATTGAAGGTGAGATGGGCGATTCAAAAATGGGTCTGCAGGCGCGCCTTATGTCTCAGGCATTAAGAAAGCTTACTGCAACGATTAGCAAAACAAATACCTGTTGCATTTTTATCAACCAGTTACGCGAAAAAATCGGTATTATGTTCGGAAATCCTGAAACAACAACAGGTGGCAATGCCCTTAAGTTTTATGCCTCGGTTCGTATTGACATCCGTAAGGTAAACCAGCTCAAGGAAGGCGAAGAAATATTAGGTAACCGCACGAAAGTGAAAATTGTGAAAAACAAACTGGCACCTCCTTTTCGCAAAGCCGAATTTGATATTTTATACGGCGAAGGAATATCACGTATCGGCGAAATTATAGATATGGCTTCAGAAGCCGAAATTATCAAAAAAAGCGGATCGTGGTTCAGTTATGGCGATACAAAACTCGGACAGGGCCGTGATGCAGTGAAACAACTTTTGCAGGATAATCCTGAGCTGGCAGAAGAGCTTGAAAAGAAGATTCTGGAAAAATACGCAGCAAAATAGTACTTGACATTCTGAGTTTTTTTTTGTATATTATACGAAAAATATTCTTTTATGAGTGAATGTCACTTATTGGAAAAATGTGGATTTTTTGCCCGTTATGCTTCTTCAGGATTGATTGACACTGAACAAATAATATCGTTTTATTGCAAAGGTCATCATAAAAACGAATGCAAACGCCTTGAATACCTTTATAAATATGGTGTTGCTCCGTCAGATCATATGTTACCCGATGGCTCAATGATTAATATAGAGGTTGAACATTAAGCGGTTTATTTGTAAATTTCTGCTGTCGGAAGCAAAGTGTACTGATAGTTCTGAATTTTTAGGATATCGGTGCCCATATATTCAGCAAATTATTTTAAGCTCCTGTTTCGTTCGTATACAGCGGCAGAGTTCAGCCAGGTATCTGTTCATCGGGATGATCCCTGCGAAAATCAATCCAGTATTGTTTTATGGTTGATTTAACTTCTTTATGCAGCAATAAAAGACCTATAAGGTTAGGTGTGGCCATCAGCACAATGGTAATACCCGAAAGATTCCATATAATGGTCGTGTCAGTAAAAGAAGCTATAAAAAATGCAATGATGTAAACCAGCCTGTATAACATAACATATTTTGAACCAAACAGGTAAGTAACTGCCCTGTCGCCATAATATGACCATGAGATGGCTGTTGAAAAAGCAAATAACAGAATGCTTAAGGATACAATGTATTCACCCCATGATCCAAAGAAGCTTCTTTTAAAGGCCTCATTGGTAAGCGCAGCGCTATGAATGAGTGATTTCCCTTCAAAATAATGGGCAGGATTTGAGGTTGAAATCCTGCCATTCTGGACAATCAGCTCGCCTTCAAACAGTTTGTTTTTTCCGGCAAAAACCCTGACATCTTCAGCAACCGACCTTGCATTAATGAACGTAACGTTGTTTTTTATCCTGCCATTTTCAATGTTCAGTTTTCCTGTAAACAAGGGTAACGACTCTTTGTTTTTCAGATGAAGATATAATTTGTCAATATTTTCCCGGTTATTATCTGAGAAAATACCATCAATAATTTGTATATCAGCGGCCTGAAACTGGTTTTCTATTTTTTCATTCCATACACCCGAAGATATTAGTGTTATACCTGTGAGAAAACAGATAATTATTGTATCAATAAAAGGTTCCAGAATTGCTACCATCCCTTCAGATACCGGTTCATGTGCCCTTGCTGCAGCATGGGCTATTGGGGCCGAACCCTGTCCTGCCTCGTTCGAAAACAATCCACGGTTGACACCACGGTTAAAGGCAAATGCAAAACCGGCACCCAGAAAACCTCCTGTTGCTGCAGTTCCTGTGAAAACATCACGGAATATTGATACAAAAGCCTCTGGAACATTCTTATAATTGAATATAAGAACTGACAATGCTCCCAG
>CAZBCB010000216.1:0-5812 GCA_964489905.1 uncultured Bacteroidales bacterium | reverse complement strand
ATAGCCGGACAAAAAAACAGGCCTGTTGTAGTGCAGATTATGAAAGAAATTGCAAAAATTGTGACCCGTTATATGTTGGGGGTAACAACGGTGGTGATAATTCTTTGCTTTTTTAATTCAGCAGGTTTATTAATTATAGGAATTAAATATCCGCTTTTGCTGGGTGTTGTTTCGGCTTTATTCAGTTTTATACCTTATTTCGGCAACTTTATTGGCGGAACCATACCATTTCTGTTCGCTTTATTAACCGAAGATTCTATGATATATGCATTAAGAGTGGCTATCTTTGTATATATAGTGCATTTTTTTGAAAATAATATTTTATCACCCAACATAGTAGGAAATCACGTAAGAATTAATCCTTTTGTTATCATATTGGGATTAATACTTGGCGCCATGATATGGGGAATACCCGGTATGCTGATAACCATACCTTTTCTTGCTATGCTGAAAATAGTATTTTCTCATGTACCTGTTATGCAACCTTATGCTTATTTACTGGGTACACGAGGTACAAAAAGGCATGAGCTGACAGTTGCAAATATCCGTGCATTTTTTGCAACGCTCAGAAAAAAAATTTCTAAAACAAAATAATATTTACAAACTACTAAATTCAAAATAAAGGCATAATTTTATCAGGATCTTGTTATATGAACCATCCAATAAAAGAAGCACAATTTTACCTTGTTGAAGGAAACAAAATCAGATGTCTGCTTTGTCCGCACAATTGTATTATTCAGAATAACCAAACCGGAATATGCAGGGTAAGGCGAAATCAAAACGGAGTGCTTATTTCCGAAATATATGGCAAACTCTCGGCCATCAATTTTGATCCGGTTGAGAAAAAACCATTATATCATTTTCATCCCGGCACGTTAATTTTATCAATAGGAACGGTGGGCTGCAATATGCACTGTAAATGCTGTCAGAACTGGCAAATATCACAAGGGTCGGTCGAGGATTTTCCTTTCAGGAATTATTACCGCCCCGAGGACATTAACAATATTGCAAATTCAAGAGAAGAGAATATCGGAGTTGCATTCACCTATAATGAACCTACCATCTGGTTTGAATATATTAAGGATGTTGCCCCGTTGATTAAACAATCGGGGCTGAAAAATGTGATGGTTTCAAACGGCTTTATATCTGCCGAACCGCTAAATGAACTGCTTCATTTTATTGATGCCTTTAATATTGACCTCAAAGCATTTACGGATGATTTCTATAGACCGACTACCGGTGCACGACTAAAACCAGTACTTGAAACATTGGTGAGCATAAAACAGTCAGGAAAACACCTTGAAATTACCAATCTGGTTATTCCCACATTAAATGACAATAAGGAAGAATTCGGCAGGATGGTCAGATGGATTGCCAGTGAGCTGGGGCCTGACACCGTTCTTCATCTTTCAAGGTATCATCCGATGTATAAGCTTGAAATTGATGCTACACCGGCAGAAACACTAATACAACTTGCTGAAATTGCACGGCAATACCTTTGGTATGTTTATATAGGTAATATTGAAATAAAAGATTATCACAATACCCGATGTAATAACTGCGGAAAAACGGTAATAAAACGTATCGGATACCATACAGAAATTACAGGTATTGATGAAAAAGGCTTATGCAAATACTGCGGGCAAAAAATTATCATTCAGTAACAAGCTAAAGGTAAACCGCATATTATGGGTTAATACTTAAGATATTTTCAATTTCTTCTAATTCAAATGTTGTAAAATCTGATTTTTCAAGAGCTTTAAGATTTGAAAGCAATTGCTGAACCGAACTTGCTCCGATAAGTACTGATGTAACCCTTTTATCTTTTAATAGCCATGCTATGGCCATCTGGGCTAATGATTGGCCTCGCCGGGCAGCCAGTTCATTAAGTTTTTCTATTTGCTGAAGTTTTTCGGGTGTAATATCCTGTTTTTTCAGGAAACCATGTGCCTTTGAAGCTCTTGATCCTTCGGGAATTCCCTTAAGATAGCGATCAGTTAGTAAACCCTGCGCCAGAGGCGAAAAAGCAATCAAACCAATACCTTCTTTCTCAAGCACCTCAAGCAATCCTTTTTCAACCCAACGTTCAAACATTGAATATTTTGGCTGATGAATAATACATGGCGTTCCCAGTTGACGCAATATTTTTGCAGCATCTGTGGTTTGTTCAGGCTTATAGTTTGATATTCCTGCATATAAAGCCTTGCCCTGCCTTATTGCCTGTGCCAGTGCGCCCATAGTTTCTTCGAGAGGTGTTTCGGGATCAGGGCGGTGAGAATAAAAAATATCAACATAATCAATTCCCAATCTTTTCAGGCTTTGGTCAAGACTCGCCAGTAAATATTTACGTGAGCCCCAGTCACCATAAGGGCCATCCCACATTTTATAACCAGCTTTTGTAGATATTATAATTTCATCGCGATAAGGTTTTAAATCTCTGGCTATTATCTTTCCGAAATTTTCCTCGGCCGATCCGGGAGGCGGGCCATAGTTATTAGCAAGGTCAAAGTGCGTAATGCCTGCATCAAATGCAGCCAGTACCATTTCGCGTGCATTGGCAAATGAATCAACATCGCCGAAATTATGCCATAAACCCAGAGAAATGGCCGGTAGTTTCAGGCCGCTGCGCCCGCAGTAATTATAAATCATTGACGCATATCGCGATATTGAAGGTAAATAATGCATAATTCATTTTTTAATAAAACATCAACAAATTTAATGTGTTTTTAGTTTTGATTATCCGAGATTAGTCAATAGAAACACAATATATTTTAAAACATATTGTTTCTATTGACGAATTCCTCTAAAAATATATTTTTTGTCCACATGATTTATATAAGCTGCATTACCGATTTCCATTTTTATCAGCCTTGATGAATTTATTAATTCATCGCACCTGGGATAAATTGCTAATAATAAATAAAGTTAAAACTACTATTTTTAAAAAGAATATTTCAGGGTTCTCCGGCAGTTTCAATAATCTACATTGCACATAATCAATGTATTATGTTATAAAAATAAAATAGTGTATCTTCCTCATAGTAATTTTCCGAAAAATCCTTATATATTTGATGTACTTAAAAGAATAAGACTGAAATAACTTAACCTAAAAATTATATGGATGCAGGATTACATTCTTCAATTGGCTGGGTTGATTGGACGATAATGGGTATATATGTGATATTCACATTATCTATTGGTTTTGTTTTAAGAAGATATATGAAATCGAGCCATCAGTTTCTGATGGCAGGAAAATCAATCCCTGCATGGATAACTGGCCTTGCTTTTATATCAACCAATCTGGGTGCGTTGGAAGTTATCGGAATGGCTGCTTCAGGAGCCAAATACGGTTGGGCCACCTGTCATTTTTACTGGGTAGGAGCAATACCTGCCATGATTTTTCTCGGGCTTTTCATGATGCCTTTTTACTATGGATCAAAGGCCAGGTCGGTACCGGAATATCTTAAATTCAGGTTTGATGAAAAAACAAGGGGTTTTAATGCTATTTCTTTTGCAGTAATGACAGTATTTGCCTCGGGTATTTCAATGTATGCCCTGGCTGTTTTAATGGAAACTTTGCTGGGATGGGACTTCAACCTGAGTATTATAGTATCGGCAGCTATTGTACTGGTTTATACATATCTGGGAGGACTTACTTCAGCCATTTACAATGAAGTGCTGCAGTTTTTCCTTATAGTTGTAGGTTTTTTGCCACTCGTTTTCCTGGGCCTTAAAGGTATAGGCGGATGGGAAGAGCTTAAAATAAGGCTTGCCGATGTTGCTATGAATGGCCCAAAACAATATTCAGCAGGAGCATATACCGAAACTTGGCGGTTTATGCATAGCCCCAATGCTAATCCAATGGGAGTAGAATGGTTTGGTATGGTTATGGGTCTTGGATTTGTGCTTTCATTCGGATACTGGTGTACGAATTTCCTTGTAGTACAGCGCGCCATGGCAGCAAATTCAATGTCGGCTGCACGCCGTACTCCTCTCATCGGTGCTTTTCCAAAAATGTTTATTCCTTTTCTTGTGATACTGCCCGGTATGATTGCACTTGCGCTCACTACCCTGCCCGACAGCGGATTCAACCTTCCATTGAAAAACGGTGATTATGACTACGATAAGGTAATACCCCAGATGCTGCTGCACTTTTTCCCAAATGGTGTGCTGGGATTAGGCCTGACAGCGCTTATTGCTTCATTTATGTCAGGCATGGCAGGTAATGTTACCGCATTTAATACTGTATGGACTTACGATATCTATCAGGGATACATTGCACCGGGAAAATCAGATAATCATTATCTGTGGATGGGACGTATGGCAACCATAGCCGGAGTTCTGGTAAGCATAGGTACTGCTTATATCGCAAAATTATTTAACAATGTGATGGATTTTCTGCAATTGATATTTGCATTTATTAATGCCCCGCTATTTGCTACATTCCTGCTCGGAATGTTCTGGAAAAGAGCAACAGGCCACGGAGCCTTCTTCGGCCTACTAAGCGGCACATTTGCAGCTGCTATCCATCATGGACTTACAGCACCCTACAACGCAACCTCACTGATTAAAGGAGGCTGGCTTGTTGGTGGCGCCGAAAATGTTATATATAAATATCCCAGTGAAATGGCACAAAATTTCTGGACTGCCATTTTTGCTTTCTCCTTTTGTTTTGTTGTGACCATTATCATTTCATTGCTCACCAAACAAAAGAAAACAGATGAGGAACTCACAGGTCTGGTTTATTCATTAACACCACGGCCCAAAGAAAAAGATGTGGCATGGTACCAACGACCTGTTTTTCTCGCTATTATCGTCGGAGCAATTGCTGTTGTATTAAACATTATTTTCTGGTAAGGAGGATTTTCTATGGGTATTGACATTAAATTTCCAATCGGACTGATGTTCTCTATTTTAGGAGCAGTCCTCTCTTTGTATGGATTTCTGACAAAATCTGAAACAGAACTTTATCAAAAATCACTTGACATTAATATTAACCTTTATACAGGCATAGCTATGCTTGTATTTGGCTTATTGATGTTATTATTGTCTTTTGCAAAACCAAAAGCAAAGAAATAATTTCTTTTTTTCTTATTATTTAATATCTTTAAGAAATAAGAAATCCATCAGTAATGGAACCACTTGATATTAAAGCAACCAATGATACACCAAGGGTGTTGTTAGATCCTGAAAATAATTTATTTGAAATATCAGGACGTTCATTGCCCGAAGATGTTGTATCGTTTTATCAGCCAATCCTCGATTGGCTTGATGACTACCTGCTTAATCCGTTGCCTAAAACCGAATTCGTATTTAAATATATCTACTTCAACACAGCAACATCAAAACTCGTACAGGATATTCTCATTAAACTTGAACACCTGCAGGAAGCAGGCTTCGAAGTTCAGGTTATATGGTATTATGAGCAGGACGATGAAGATATGCTCGACCTGGGAATGGAATTTAAAGAAAATGTAAATATTCCCTTTGAAATTATTGAATATTAAAAACCCTGCAAGTTACTTGCCGTTTTCCTTCCGCTATTACCCTACTTCCGACAATAATTTTTTTCTTAATTCATTCTTATTAAACAATTTAAGAACCTTTCTGCCCTTAAAAGGTTACATTTATGGCATTATTGTTGTATATATGTTAAAAGATATCACAGATTGTTAAAAACTTGCAATTAACAGAATTATATAAAACAGCATAATCGCGTAATTTAGCTTCTGTTAGCTAAAATAACTGCTAAAAAGTATTTAAAATATTTTTAACCAAAATGAATATTTTTTGTTGTTTTTTACGTATAAGT
>CAZBCB010000215.1:0-5852 GCA_964489905.1 uncultured Bacteroidales bacterium | reverse complement strand
ATTTTAAATTTTTCTTATATAATCAATTACTTTTCAAAGCATTTAAATGCGAGGCGGCTCCCACCCTGGTTGATATTCCCTTTTCCAAAGTTTCATTGCATCCTGATCATAAATATGCCCATTTTGAGGATTGATTTGCAACTCTTTGCCCAATCTATAAGAAATATTTGCGAGATGGCAAAGAAGAGTACTCTTAACTCCTTCAACAATTGGGGAATTTAATTTCACTTTCCCGCGAACTGCATCAAAAAAATTAAGTATGTGCATTGTCGACAAGTCACCGCCTCCACCCATAATATTGCCTGCTTCGTTTCCCTTCGACTTGTTTTGCAGCACCAATTTTCCATAACGATCATACATCTTATAACCGTCTCGGTCGATAAAAACAGTCCCTAACGTTCCATAAATAATTGTACCTCTTCCTGTTCCGTATGTAGTATAATTGTTCCGGCTTTTACAATCCCATCGAATCACTTTGTTTCCCGGAAAATAAAAACTGGCCAACATTGTATCATACATTGTCCAGCCATCATAAATAAAATGACGTTTTTTTGCATCAACGCAAACCTTTTCAGGAAATTCAACCCTTAAAGCCCATCGAGCAATATCAAGTTCATGTACTCCATTGTTACCAATTTCTGCTGTTCCATAATCCCATCCATACCAGTGCCAGTTATAATCCCAGGTATTATATGTATATGGTTTACGGGGAGCCGGACCCTGGAATAGGTCCCAGTCTAATCCATCCGGTACCGGGGCAATTTGTTGGTTAGGTACTTCTTCTCTGTCACTAGCATAAAACGTAATTGCTTCATACGGTTCTCCAATTGCACCACGGTGTATCTCTTCAATAATCTCTCTCGATTCAACAGATGAACGCTGTTGATTACCCATCTGAATAATCTTACCATATTTCTGATGAATTGCAACTAAAATTTCCCCTTCCATTGGATTATGAGAACAGGGTTTTTCCACATATACATGTTTGCCAGCCATTACAGCCATCCAAGTTCCTGGTGCATGCCAATGATCAGGTGTTAAATTAATCAATACATCCACCTGTTTATCATCAATAACAGCTCTTATATCATTAACTAATACCGGATTACCATCAAGAATGGATGAAAAGTTTTTTACTGCTTTTTCTCTCTGTAATTTCATTACATCACATAAATATTTTAAATCCACATTGCTGTTTTTGTCAGAAATTGGTTCATAAAATGCGTCCAAACGTCTGCCTAATCCCGCAATAGCAACAACTAGACGATCATTTGCACCCTTAATTCTTGAATAACTTTTGGCGTTCATTCCTGCAGCAATTCCCCCTATGGAAAAACCTAACGCAGTTGTTGCCGTTTTCTTTATGAAATTCCTTCGTGAATTGTTCATATCATTTAAAGCTTACAATTTCAGAGTTTTAATAATAAAACTTAAGAAATAATGATTATCCCACAATTTTTTGTTTCATTCAATAATTTACCTTTTTCTATTTTTTAGCCCGTCGCAAACACCCTTGAAATAACCAACTGATTCAGCAATACCAGCTAATGGATTATCCATATCCTTTTCATATTCAAGACTACAACATCCACGATACTTTACCTTTTTTAACATGCGCACAAAATCTGGAATATTTATAATCCCCCGGCCCAGTTCGCACGGTTGGCCTTCCTTTGATGCCGCGGTGACATCTTTCAAATGAACATCAAATATTCTATGAGCATATCTCCCCATATCGGTAACAGGATCACTGCCAAAACGCATATTATGCCCTATGTCCAAACATAGACCGATTCGGGGATCCAGATCCTTTACCAGATTGTAGACAGCAGTTGCATTGGTATAATTCTCTTCATCTGGACCATGATTATGAATAGCATATCTAATATCATACTCTTTAACTTTTTTGTTTATTTCCTGCAGATCATTCAATTCTGGGATCCCTGTAATTAATTTTACTCCAACTCGTTGTGCATAATGAAATGCTTCACTAATGCTTAACTCAGAACCAATTGGACCAACTGCATACCCAATAACACCAGCTTTACTGAGTTTTGCTTTAAATTCCGAAATTTGTTTTGTACTACTATCATAAGGGAGATGAAAATCTTTTATGCACAGATAATTTACATTTATCTGTTGCATTATTTTTAAAGAAAAATCAATATCAAAATTAATGAAACTATATCCTGCCATACCTAAATTGAAATCATATTCTGATAGAGAATCATAATAATCATATCGGTTAAATACAAAAGAATGTCCTATCCCGGATAATACCAGTAATTTACTTGAGTTAGCAACAAAATTACGTCGTGTTATCATCTTAATAATTATTATGAACCTATTACATGAATAACGATTTAATATTTAATTAATACATTTAATTTTCCATTTGTTGAAGGAAGAGTGATATATTCGCCTCTAGCATTCCAGTTATTCCATAATTTCCCATTTATCAAAACAGACTGTATTTGCTTTTCGAATGGGGAACGGACAAATAGTTTGGCCTTTTCCTCTGGCATATCTTTAGGTAGATTTATACTTGCCTCAATAGTATTAGGTTTTGTCCCGCTTTTTAACTCGTATGAAACTTCACCATAAATGGTCGATGCATGATACAATTGAACAATTTTGCCTGGCTCAAGCCAGTAACGGGGAATACCCGATGCTAACCACACTTCATCCCCTGCTTCTGTTGCTAACAAATCAATGACCCGACTCATAAACCTTGCCTCATCCGGGGTTTTGTACATAGGACCACTTCCGATACCCCACTTGTGATATTCTTCAGTAAAAGCGTTAACATCTGGGTATAGACATGAAACCATTGAATTATAAATATTCCGTATTGCTGCTGGTATTTCATGTTTTAGCAAGTAAGCCTGAATCGGATTCTGAAGATTGGGTTGAAAAACCATTCCTCCCCTACTAAACCAATATTCATCTTTGACCTCCCCATGAATATGTTGACCCAGGGAACTCGACATAGTTATGTTATCTTCCCAATCATCAAGAATTGCGTTGGCCAGAATGGAATTTGGTTCAATAATTCCTGTGGTTAATAATACCATTGGACCATATAATACTTCACGAGTAGCAGAAAGTCGATAAAGCCGCCAACCAGCAGATGTTTCTTCCCCATACCGAGAATAATAACCAGACTGCATCGGGCCAAAATATCGAAAGCGTTGATATGCTCTTGATGGAACATATGGTACATAAGTTTTATCACGCAGTTGTATTACTGGACATAATTCGCTTGCACGTCTCACTGCCGTTTGTAAATCTGACAGGTATTCCATTGCTTCATATTCAAGTTTTGCTGCTTCGGGCAATCCTCCTTTCCTAAATGCTTCTGCAGTTTTTATTAACCCCAGGCAGGCGTATGCGTTATTGGCAAACCAATATGCCCAGTCAGGATTATCTTCAAGTTGACCTGCTGGTAATAATCCGTAATGAAAAACCCGTTCTCCATTAGCATCTAGAAATTTTGTCTGTTTCCGTTGTTCTATGATCCAATTTGCAGCTTTCAACATATTGGGTGCAGCATGAAGAAGCCAATTTTTATCATGTGACCAAAGGTAGTGTTGGGCCAAGGCCCAAAGCACTGTGCCATGGTCAAGACCATAATTTTGATGAGTGTAATTATATACATCATCGACTTTCGCTCCGTGAAATACCCCACTTTGATCCCCGATATATGTACCCAACATTGGAGCAGCTCCTTGCAATTTCAAAAATGTTTCTAAATAACTGGCAGAAGTTCTGTGATCACCTATCTTATCAAGATAAATTGTCTGAAATGCTGATTCATTTGCAAAAACCATGTAAAAAAAAGAAGCAGCCGGAACCATAAAAAGACCACTTTTTGGATCTTTTGTAGTACTCATACGAATATGTGTGATAACATTTCTGCCCATATCATTAAATTTAGCTTCGGGTACATTAAACGCTAAACATTTTCCAACAATTTCTCTCCAATATGTTACTACCCGTTGCCGTTCCTTTTCAAAATCAAGCGTTAAAAATTCCTTTTTGCTTTCATCAGTTAAATCCCCTACGAAAGGAATGAAAATATATACCGATACCTCCTGATTAGCTGGTATTTTGATCGGTAGATAAATTGCTCCATTTTTTATTGCTATTTCCGAGTATTGTGCTTCTTTTGATAATTTTATTAAAGAACGTATGTATGATGTATCATTTTGTTCATCCATTACAAATGAACCTTGTAGTTTCAATTTATGAAAAGGTTCCCCTTTGATCCAAACATGCGAAACCTTATTTTGCATTGTAGGATTGGAAATTCTAAGTTTTATCATCATAACTGAAGCAGTCTGCTCATTTCTATTAGGATCATAGGGAGATAACGGCCCATTTAACAAAGTTGCAAAAGCTTCTTCGTTGTATATTAATTCTTCATGATTCCAATTTACCTCTCCAATTGGTAAATATTCTTGGAAAACTGACATTCTTGAAACTTTGTCATCACGAAAATAAATCGGTTCTTCACCAGTTCCAATTGCCCAATAAAAACGATCACCATCCCATTTACAGCGATTTATTTCATTACCCTTTGCTTTCGTTAAAAATTTGCTCATAAAAATATTTCCACCCCATTCAAACCCAAACTTTTGCCAGCTTGCATCTACTGACAATGGAATATACAGTTTACCAATGTTCTCTCGTTCCATTACACTTAACCTTGGTATTTCCTTTGTTGCTCTATCAAAAGTTTGCTCAGGTTCATTTTCCAGCTTTTTACGTATTGTATGCCCCAGCCCAAATGTATATTCATCATAGGTACAGGTATCCGTAACCAATGTAATATAAGTAGAATAAGCAGGAATATAAATAGGTCCTTTCTTTAAATCATCTGGCATAAAAGAAAAATTACCTTCTGTCGAATAAACGGTAACTATTGTCTGATCGGCCGAGCCACCTAAAATGGGCTCAGTAATTGTCAAATCAGCTATAATTCCTTTTGATTTATTATTTAATTTAAATGCCCAATCATTATTTGCTGTTATCCGATCTTCTTTATCCCAATTCCAACCATGAATTTTATTTATTAGTCCGTTAAATATTTCAATCTTCCCTTTGATTAACTTGTTATCGTTAATTCCGCATCCCATTTTAATCTTTACCGACTGATTTTTAATTAACGTTGGCGATATCACTCTCAATGATAAGATAGAAGGAGGAGGTACTGTATATAAAAGTCTAACTTTAAGCGTTCGTCTGTATCTAACTGGCTTTGGAAGATTGTTGGCACGATGGTTCTCTTCTTTTGAAAGCGGTTTAAAAAAATACACAATTGTATCACCTTTCATATAATACTCGGTTTGTGCTGTAGCCCAACTTCCTTGCCACGGATCATCCATATAATCTTCATAGGTATGCCCCTTTGGAGGAATATCAGGCCAATTCTGAACCCAATATTGTATCTTTGTATTCTTGAGTAAATTTTCAGGTACCATACCCTGATAAAGTATTTCCAAACGAATAATATCTCTTGCTTCTTTCCACCAAACTCCAATATTCCATTCTTTTTCAAAAGATTCTGGAACTTTAATTAAAGCTGAATAATTAATCTCTTTTCCTAAAACTCCAGTCTGTTCATTCCAATAACATAAACTCCCATATGGCCGGATGTCCCAGTTATACTGTTTATCTAAGTAATTATCTTTTTTTAAAGAACAACCGAAAGGCAAACAAAAAAATCCTAACAATAGGAACAGTATTTTTAATGACCTCATAATTTTTCGATTATAAGAACTCAGCATATATTTGAACAATAAATCGAAATCCAGCCTTTATTATTTTTCTTTCCATGGTATTGGTTATCA